>JAFYNW010000268.1 GCA_017547995.1 Clostridia bacterium
CTGGAAAAGGGCAGAAAGGCATACGACGACGGCAATTTCAAGGACTTCCTCGACTGCGATATGGAGTTCCATCTTGCAATTGCAAAGTGCTCGCACAATCCTGTGCTGCAGAATCTTCTTTTCACGTCGCGAAGCCTTATCAGACAGATAAGCAAATCTGGTATGCTCACACTCGAAAACCTCAGAAATATCTATATCGAGCACGGCATTATCTATGACGCCATAAAGAATAAGGATTCTTACGAGGCATCACAGAAGATGATTTCCCATCTTATCAATTCGTGCACACGATATCAGCTGCCACTTTATTTATAAAAACTAAGACCTCCCCGAAAAAGGGAGGTCTTTTTTGTGCAACAAAAAACCCGGAGGGAAATACCGGGCTTCTTGCGGGATGGTTATCGGTGAATTGCCAGTTAAGGCATATTTTGAAAAATAACGTTTAGAGAATAACGTCTCTATGACAATCCTTGGAATAGATGTATGTGAAGTTTGTTCTGCCTACACCATAAGCTGCCTGAGAAGTGTATGGGCCGAACCATACGAAGTCTTCTTTCTTGATCATCATCCAATCATTGCCGAGGAAGTAGCATCCTTCGCCTTCGAGAACGTAAGCACCGTGTTCCTGAACGTGTGTTTCAACGAATGGATGGCATCCGCCCGGAGCGAAGGAGAGAATGTGCATATTCATATCGAAATGGAGTTCAACAGGGAGAAGGTCCTTGATGAATACATTTTCCATATCGTCGTAGATACGCCATTCGATATCATTTGTGTTGCCATAGTAAACGTATGGCTGGCAACCTTCTGCAGGGATATAAATTTGCTTGTAGAGAAGCGCCTTCATTTCATTGTCGCCTGTGTTCTTGAACTGGAGACCAACACCTGCAGGAGCATAGATATAAGCGCCGTCCTTAGCTTCATAAACCTTGCCATCAACTGTGAATGTACCCGTACCTTCGATAACGTAGATGAAGGTTTCGATGTTTGGTTCATTGCCGAAAATCTTTGTTGTACCGCCGTTTGGCTGAGCTGTGATGATATACTGAACAAAGCTTGCACCGTACTTTGGAGAAGCAACAATGGAGATGCGGCAACCTTCGATGCCTGGAACAACGTTATTTACAAGACCTGTTGGTGGAATAACAGCATATTCACCAGGCTTTACGATAGAGCGTGTGGAAAGAATGTCTTTTGGATAACCCATATTTTTATATTCCTTTCTGTATGTTGATAATACTATTGTAGAATAAAACACGTGCTTTGTAAAGAGCGGAAATTAAAGGGTCTTGAGCATATCAATGACAATGTCAACAGCCTTTGTGAAATCTTCATTTTCTGTGTGTTCAACAGGACAATGGCTTCGGCCGTCCTTGGATGGTACGAATACCATAACTGTAGGAAGTAACTGGCCGATAGCAAGAGCATCGTGACCTGCGCCGGAGAGCATTCTCTTATAAGAATAGCCTTTTGCCTTTGCTGCTTCTTCAAGACGTGCAAGCATATCCTGATCAAGATAACAAGGTGTGATATGGAGCTTCTGTTCGATTTCATAAGATGCTCCGCATTTTGAACATTCTTCATCGAGAAGCTTTTTGATGTTATTTACGATATCGTCGATGTTGTCGTTATTCTGGGAACGGATGTCCATAGAAAACTCAACCTTGCCAGAAACTACGTTCATAGCACAAGGAACAGCACGGAAGAAGCCGGATGTCGCAACTGTGCCGTCATTCTTGGCACGAGCCATATCTGCCAGCTTTGAAACGACCTTTGTAGAGATATCCACAGCATCGAGACGCATATCCATAGGAGTTGTACCGGCATGGTCTGCTCTGCCGTTGACAGTAACCATATATCTCTGGATACCTACGATACATTCAACAAGACCAAGCTCGATTTTCTGAGCATCGAGAACAGGCCCCTGTTCGATATGAACTTCGATGAACTTGCCGATTTTATCGAGGTCCCATTTATATTCAGGGAGCTTTGTATGGTCAAGACCCCATTCCTTCATAGCCTGAGCAACTGTGATGCCGTCCTTGTCGGCGAACTTTTCACATTCTTCAGGTGTGATCTGACCGAGCATTACCTTGGAGCCGAAATAGCCTGTGCCGAAGCGCATACCTTCTTCATCATTGAATGCTGCAACGACGAAATCCTGTTCAAGCTCAATACCTTCTTCGTTTAAGATACGCGCTACTTCGAGAGCGCATACAACACCTGCGATACCGTCATAGTTACCGCCGTTGATAACCGAGTCATAATGGGAGCCCATCATAATGCAAGGAAGGTCAGGATTCTTGCCCTTCTTCACGCCGAAAAGGTTACCAGCGCCATCATCATGAGCTTTAAGGCCAGCATCGCACATAAGGAAGCGGATGAATTCCTTTGCATCATAAGCGTCTTCTGTAAAAGGAAGTCTTGTACATCCGTTACCCGGTGTAGCTGTATACTTGCCTAATGTACGGAGATTGAGCATTATACGTCTTGTTGATTTTTCTTTATTCATAGCTTTAACCTCTGCAATCATTTATTTAATTTATAAGAAAATAATCCTGCTTATTTTTTTATAAAATATATAAATGTCGTAGATACCAGGATGTGGGCAAGTATACACTTGCCCACAACATGATACTGAATATACTTAATAACTTTAGGAGTCAGTTATGCAACGTAATCAACAGTTTTCTTTTCGTCGTAAACGTCCTTGTCAAGTTCGCCCATCTTGGAAGCAACGAGGAGAGAAACGAGAACGTCAGCGTCAACGTTGAGAACTGTACGGAACATACCGGAGAACCAGTCGATACCGATGAGAATAGCGATGCTTTCCATTGGGAGACCGAGGGAAGCTGCAAAGAATGTGTATGTAACAACCATACCGCCAGGAACAACGATTGTACCCATGCACATGAGGATAGCGAGCACGATAGAGAGTGCAAGCTGACCAGCGGAGAGAACGATACCTGTCGACTGGCTCATGAACATAATAGCAAGAACATAACACATTGCTGCGCCTGTGGAGTTCATGGACATTGTGATAGGTGCTACGAAGTCTGTAACCTTCTTGGAAATACCGAACTTTGTAACGGAGTCTTCCATCTGAGTTGGGAGGCAGATAGCGGAGGAAGTTGTTGTAAGAGCCATCATAGACATCTTGGCAAACTTCTTAGGCATCTTCTTGAGGTCGAGCTTACAAAGAGCTGCTGTAAGAGGCATGTAAACTGCAAACTGGATAAGGTCGCCGATGAGCAAACAGCCGAGGAACTTGAGCATTGGGATGATAACCTTGAAGCCAATAGCGCCTGCTACGTTTGCGAGAAGGCAGAAAATACCGATAGGAGCAAGAGTCATAACCATCTTGATGATGTTCATGATAACTGCGTTGAAAGCATTGATAACGTCAGCAACGATTGTGCTGTTTGTCTGGCGCTTATATGCACCCATTGCAAGACCAAAGAAAATGGAGAATACAATACATGGTACCATAGAGCCGGAAGCCATGGAGTTGATGATGTTGGTTGGGACGAAGCCGAGGAGTGTATCCTGAATGGAAGCAGCCTGAGCTTCTGTCTGTGCGATTTCGCCTGCGAGTGAAAGGTCGATGTCAGCGCCAGGCTTTACGATTGCGCCAAGAGCAAGACCGAGGAGAGTGGAAAATACTGTGAAAATGATAATCCACTTGAATGTGTGGAAGCCCATCTTACCAGCGCCCTGTGCGTCTACGTTACCGATAGCACCCATAACGGATGTCATAACGAGAAGAACAACGGACATCTGGATAAGGCGGATAAAGATATCGCCTATAAATTTAAGATTTGCTGCCCATGGACCGATTACGGAGCCAAAGATGATACCACCGATCGTTGCAATGAGGATCTGAGTGGTGAGGGACATTTTTTTCTTGTCAGCCATATTTATTACCTCTCTGAATTAAAAATTGAAAACTGGTCGAGCGGTCGACCACATTTTGTGTTTATATTATGACATAATTGTAAACATAATTCAATAGGTAAAACTTGAAAAAATATACAATATTTTTTGTATATATTGATATAAAAACAAAGATATTACTGAATTACAACGGGAAAACCGGTATTCCTTTTTTTCGGGGAGGTCTTTTTTCGTTTACAAAGTGTTTACATACCTGTCGAGCCTTTGACATAATTGATTTGTATAATACAGACATAAACTAAAGGACAAAGACATACGACCAAGAACATACCATTACCTTTCTCTATACAAAACAGCTTCCCGCCGATTGAATATCGGCGGGAGCCAATCCCCCCATCGAACAGGTTCAATGGGGAC
>JAFYNW010000269.1 GCA_017547995.1 Clostridia bacterium
CCGAAAGACGTACGTTTCTCGGAATAACCGTTTTATATACCTTGGAGCCGAAGAATTTCTTGATTTCCTCAGCAACCTGAATGGTCAAGTTTGTCTGTCCGTTGTACATCGTCAGCAGAATACCTTCAAAGTCGATATTCTTGTTCATTGAACGCTTGACTGTACGGATTGTGTGTGTCAGCTGGCTCAGGCCTTCGAGGGCATAGTATTCGCACTGCATAGGCACGAGCACGGTGTCACAGGCCACGAGAGCGTTGAGTGTGAGAAGCGCAAGAGACGGAGGACAGTCGATAAAGATATAGTCGTATTCCTCTCTCACAGCGTCGAGTGCGTTTTTGAGTATGTATTCGCGGCCTTCAGTAGATACAAGCTCGATTTCCGCACCGGCAAGATTGTTGTCGGTTGGCAGCACGTCGCACCATTTTGTCTTGACTCTCGCCTCTTTTACAGTGGCATTGCCCATAAGCACGTCGTAGACGCTCTTTTTTGGCAGAGCCTCAACACCGAAGCCGGAGGAGCTGTTGCCCTGCGGGTCGATGTCGACAAGCAGCACCCTGCGTCCCATGATAGCAAGGCCTGCCGATATATTTACAGCAGAGGTGGTTTTGCCCACCCCGCCCTTCTGATTCGTTACAGCAATAATTTTAGCCATTATTTTCTATTATTGCCCCTTTCTGTGTTTTTGAAAATTGAATTTCAAATATCTCTGTCATTCCGAAACGCAAGTGAGGAATCTCCTCAGCTTACGCAGAATGACGTTATCATTTTATATATTCACCAAGATCTTTCCACGAGGGATTTTTGCTTTCTACAAGAAGATTTTTCTTTTCTCTTCTCATACCTTTTATTTGTTTTTCGCGTGCGATGGCACTTTCAACATCGGAAGTAAACTCATAATACACCAGCTTGTTTACGTTATACGTTTTTGTAAAACCGCTGACAAGCTTATGCTTATGTTCATATACTCTTCTTTCGAGATTGTTCGTAACCCCGGTATACAAAACGTTTCCATGCTGATTTGTCATCATATAAACGTAATAAAGCATCGTCCACCCCCAGCCATTGTCATTCCGAAAGCTTCAGCTGAGGAATCTCCTCCCCTTTTACAGACTCTGCATACGGCAGGGAGATCCTGTCGCTGCGCTCAGGATGACAGACTGCTCTGCATATTCATGCATAAACCGCATAATGTATGCAGAATATACAGAAAATTCATTAGTATGAAGTGTATTCAGTTGCGCGTTTGAGCAAGGTTGCCGAGGACAGCTGGGAGATATAGACCATGTCGCGGCCCCCCTCACGCACTGCGATGACAGATTTCGGAAGCTCGTAGCTTACGTTTACGACTCTGCCCTCTTTTTCTGCTCTTGCAAGAAACGCTCTTGTCTTGTTGGAGTAGGTAGAATTATCCATATCGAGGATAAAAAGTATATCCTTCTTGGAAATTATAACGTCGTTACCTAAGTGAAGATACATATTATGCCTGCTTGAGTCTTACAGGAAGCACCATGTAGACGTACTTGTCCCCTTCGATTGGTCTGATAACTGCAGGTGAAACGCCATCTGTCAGACCGAGTGATACAGTTTCATCAGAGCAAGCCTTGAGTGCATCCATAATATATTTATTATTGAAGCCGATTTCAATCTGGTCAGGACAGAAGGAAATCGGTGCTTCGTCGTAAGCCTTACCGAGAGCTGTGATACAGGAAATTTTTACCGAAGAATCGAAGAATATACATCTGATAGGATTCTTGAGTCTTTCGGAGATGATGAGGGAAACTCTTTCGATGCTTTCCTTGATATTTCTTACGTCAACAGAGAGAGTTACCGCAGTGGACTGAGGAATTGCTCTGTTGTAATCGAGGAATTCACCTTCAAGAAGGCGTGTGATTACGATTGTGTTGTCGATTTCGAAAAGTGCGTGCTTCTTGTCAGGGAAAATCATGCTGCTTTCGTCGTTTTCAGGAAGAATTCTCAAGATATCCTTGAGTGTATCGCCGGGAACGACAAACTTGAAGTCGTTTCCGCTTTCATTTTCGATTTCTTCCTTTCTGAGAGCGAGGCGGTAACCGTCGACAGCAACAACTGTGATGTTGTTTTCCTTCACTTCGAAGAGGCAGCCTGTGTGAATCGGCTTAGTTTCATTGTCGGAAACTGCGAAAACAGTCTGGTCGATGAGGGATTTCATCACGTCGTTCTTGATGCTGATGCCGTTTCGCTTGGAGCAGACAGGAAGCTCTGGGAATTCGTCAGAGGAAGTCGCGATAATATTGTATTCGGAAACGCCCGATCTGATTGTTGTTGTGAAGTTGTCTTCGATTGTGATTTCGATGACGTCGTCAGGAAGCTTTCTTACGATATCATAGAAAATTCTCGCGTTGAGAACGTAGGAACCGGAAGAGTAAACTGTCGCATCGAAATGCTTGATGATGGCAGTCTTGAAATTGTAAGCTGAAAGTGTAATATTCTGCTCGCCTGCAGAGATGAGAAGACCTTCCAGCGCTGTAATTGTGCTCTTAGATGAAACTGCATGGATGCAGGAAGCTATCGCATCCTGGAGTACGAGTTTTTCACAGGTGAACTTCATTTATCCAAATTTTCCTTTCGGTTATTTTTATATTATTATTCTTATTTTTAGTAGTAGTATTAGAGCCTGTGGAATTGTGGAAATCCCTTCCCAACGCCGATGAACACTGGGTTTGTCGTTTCCACAACCTCTGTGGATAATTCCGCCCTTTTTCAACATCTTTCCACAGCCAATTTTCTTCCACAACTCCTCCACAGGTTTTCCACAAGTTTTTTCAACAATCTGTGAATTTACAAAAAGTGGCAAAAACTTACACCTTTCAGGGTATTTTGCTACCCTAGAAGTTGCGGTATACAGGCTGTAATCGACGGCTGAGTTGGCTTAAGTTGCCGAGCGGATGTTCTTCTTGATATCCTTGAGAGTTGCTTCGAGATTTGGGTCGTCCTGAAGAAGCTCAGTAATCTTATTGATGCCGTAAAGCACAGTTGTGTGGTCACGCTTTACAAACTTGCCGATATCAGGAAGAGAGAGGTCTGTCATTTCTCTGATGAGATAGAGCATAATCTGTCTTGGCATTGCCACGTCCTTTGTCTTGGAGAGGCCGATGATTTTTTCCTTAGGAATATTGAAGAATGAGCAGACTTCCTTGAGGATAAGGTCCGGTGTTGGGTAAAGACCAGGGCTTTCCTTGATAATATCGCGGATTGCAGATTCAACGAGGGACATTGTAACGTCTGCGTGCATGATTTCGTTCATCGCCTTGATTTTCTTGAGTGCACCTTCGAGCTGACGGACGTTATTTGTGATGGATTCTGCAATATATTCTACGATTTTAGGGTTGAGCTCGAGGCCGAGTGCCTTCGCCTTTGAGGAAACGAGAGCCATTCGTGTCTCTAAATCAGGTGGCTGAACGTCTGCGAGAAGACCCCATTCGAAACGGGACTTGAGACGTTCTTCAAGTGTGTACATTTCCTTCGGAGGACGGTCGGCAGTGAGAACAATCTGCTTGCCCGCTTCGTGAAGGGAGTTGAATGTGTGGAAAAACTCTTCCTGAGTTCTTTCCTTGCCTGCGATAAACTGAATATCGTCGACGAGAAGCAGGTCAGCCTGACGGTAGCGCTGTCTGAAACGTTCAACAGCACCGGCCTGGATAGCTTCGACCAGCTCGTTTGTGAAATCGTCGCCCTTGATGTAGACGATATTGAGGTTATCAAACTTTTTTCTTACCTCGGATGCAATAGCATAGAGCAGATGGGTCTTGCCGAGGCCGCTCTGGCCATAGATAAACAGAGGATTATATGTGAGTGCAGGATTCTGGGAAACAGAATATGCAGCTGCGTGGGCAAATCTGTTGGAATTACCTACGATAAAGCGCTCGAATGTATAGCCGCCGAAGGCCATATCGTCACGCTGAGCGCGCCATGAAATCTCTTCGGCCTTGCCGTTGAGAAGTGTGACTGTGAGATGCTCGCTTGTAAGGTCGTTGAGCGAAGCGTTGATTCTTTCGAGCCATTGTCTGGAGATAAAGCCGAAAATCATATCATTATCGGCTACAAGGACAAGGTTTCCGTCTTTAATTGCGATAGCTCGGGTGTATGGAGCCCAGGAATTGACGGCAACCGGGCTGGATTGTTCCGAAAGGTCCTTGATTATTTCGGAAAACAGCGATTCAGGTGTAAACATTAATTAGCTCCTTCTCTATCTGATTGGCCGGGATTTTCCGGCTCGTCTGCGAAATATATTTATACATTATAAATAATAGCACAATTTTCTCCACAATTCAACTTAATTCGGCAAATTTCTTTGCAAAATTGTTCCACGTGAAACGTGGTAGATGTAGAGGAAAAGTGTAGCGGAAGGAGAAATATAAATAAAACTGAAAAATGATGTCGAAATATAAAATGAATCGGCTGTTTCGCGGTACGTTTTGGTATATATCGGAGGGGAGGGATGTGAATTTGTGATGATATTTAATTCAAAATACTTAAATTGTTGCTTTATAATTTATTTTTATAAATATCAGTATATCACTGCAAAAATAAAATAGCAACAGAAAATTGGTGTTTCATGTGAAACAAAAAAAGCAGGACAGTCCCCTGCCCTGCTCACCTTATATATTATATTAAAGTCGCAGGAAGTTCTGCGCAAGATGCTTGTCTTCCTCGAAGCAGAAATGGAAGTTTACAGCAGTCACGTCGTCTGTGAGAATCATCTTCGGACATTCGTCCTTTGTGATAAAGGTGATAATCTGTCCGAATTCCCAGATTGCAGACTCATAATCAGGCACAAAATAGCCGAACTTCCATCCCTGATGCTCATATCTTATAGTTGCATCGTTGCAGATGATTTCTTTTTCGGGCATTTTGCTCTGGATAGTCTTGTATCCCTCGCCCATCGCGAGAATCTTCTTGCCTTCGATTTCGATATCTTCGTCGGTCGTGTGAATGATATGGCTTGCCTCAGCTGAGTTTACAAAATGAGCGCCATAGCGGAGGAAAATATGCATATCGTTCTGTGGAAGTCTGCCGTTCAGGGCAACGTTTACAGGAATCGGCAAATTGAGAGTTACTGCATCGTTGCTTTCGAATCTGACAGGAAATGCTCTTGAAGCATCGGCAAAAACGTCACCGCCGCGGTATTCGATGATATTGAGAAGCTTGATTACCTTCTGGTCTTCGGTTACGAAAATTGCAAAGCCGTGAATGCTTGCAATACGGAATAAAATCTCGAAAGCCGACTCCTTGCCGATTAAATCGATGTCGATAGCGTAAGAATAAGCATCATCATTATGAAAAGCCGCGTAATTATCGGCAATAATCGCAGGATTTTTGTCTTTATACTGATTTTTCAGTTCGACAGCCGTTTCAACGCAGGCAACGGCAATTCTTGGAATATTTATAGAAAACATAAAATGCACCATCCTTTCAGCAACAGTATACCATATAATAACGGAAACATCAATAAAAACCCAATGTTTCATGTGAAACATTGGGCATTATCTTTATTTGCTTGTGACGTGGGAAACACCGAGGGAAACAACCGCGGCACAGATAAGTGATATACCGCATTTGAGAACCATCATACTTCTGAGCTGCTGGATAAAGTAGACAAGCGGCGGAGCGTCAAGCTTGATTCTCCAGCCTGGAATCATAAAGCTGAAAAACAGATAAAACAAGGAAAATGTGATTATAAATGACAGTAAAATCAATAATTTATTCTTCATCTTTCTCACCTATGCCATAAATTCGGTTTCAATTTCATATTTCCACTCATTTCCGTCGAGATTTGCGATGATATTTATGCCGTAAGCACCGAGTGGAGAACGCCATTTTGTAATCGACATAGTAAAGCTTGTGACAGGAAGGCTTGTGTCCTCCCGACTTTCAAAGGAAATCAGCAAACCATCAGGAAAATGATATGCATTTTCTATATCGCCATAAGGCTTGAGAAGATTTTCTTCCTTAAGCTTTTCAAAATTGGACTCGATTACGCTAATATCGTGGTTTGAATACATATAATCATCGAGAATTTTGCGCAAAGCCTCTTTTTCTATATCAGAAATGACGGAAATCTTGTCAAAATTGACTGCAATCACGTTCAGGTCTTCATTCAGCAGGCGGTCACGCTCCCATAATTCGTGGTAAAGCTCTTCAAGCATAGGCAACAGGCTTGTCCCCTGCTCTTTCAGTTTGAATGACGGGTCGCCAAGCTGAAGCGGATAGCTTTCCATAACTATACCGTTGAAGGTCACTTCCACGGTATCTCCTGCTTTTATGGTATCATCATCGGTGTGAAGATAGAAAATCGAGCCGACTGTGTCGCCAAGGTCGCCTAAAAGCAGACTGTCACCCGTTCTTTTCATTACTTTTGCGTCAAAAGTAACGTATTCGAATTCATGGGTTGCCTGAGTGGACGTCGGCTCAGTTACAGTAGTATGAGCTATATTTTTATCGGCACAGCCGCTAAACAGCAACGCGCCTGCAAGTATCGAGCAAATAAGTCTTTTCATAGTTTTACCTCCTTACATAGTTATCAATGAAGTTTGGAGCGTGCTTAGCTATGAGATATTTTTTCGTCAGAATGGATAAAAGCCGCAGGCAAGGCTTTGTGCCTTAACGAGGATTTTTAGCCATCAATGACGGAAAAAGAACCGTAGATAAGTGCACTAAAAACTTTATTGGTGACTATATTACTATAGACGAAAAATATGGCAAAATGTTTCATAAAAATGAAAATATTGATGAACATAATGCCGTTTCACGTGAAACGGTAGGATTGAAATTGTTTTATGGATGTGGTATAATCCAGATAAAGAAAGGGTGATTTTATGAGCCTTTGGGATGCGCTTGAAGATTATGAACATGCCCGAATGAATGTGTACAGAGAATTTGGTAAGCTGATAATCAAAGCTGCCAAACTGATTATCGACTATAAATGGGCGCGAATTCTTGCGATTGTTGTAATCGGTGCAGTGATTTTATGGAATTATGCGTCACAACCACCCGAAATCAACCTATATGATGCTGTTATGAATGATATCGAAACCGAGCTGAAGATAAAGCCGGCAGATATAGTGTGGACCGATGTGATTTATCCGTTTAACAGCGACAGCTACAAGGAATTTAAGAAAATAACCGAAGAAAAGGGCAAAACTTCACAGGTTGTGGAAGAAATGTTCAGCAAAAACCTGAAGTTGCTTACTGTTCAGCCGATGGATGACACTAATTTCTGGGTCAGCAATAAACAGAGTGTGACAATTATAGGCAAGTATAAGAATCGGGATGTCAAAATTATGATAAGATATTTGGGTGATGTGGACATACTTTATGTTGGAAACAATAAAAGCGAGCTGAAAAGCTATAAAATGAAATAAAGGAGAGCGAAATGCTCTCCTTTTTGTTTAGTTGTCGATGAGGAATACGTGATGCTTGTCTGAGGTATAGAACTCTCTTTCCCATATTTCGATGGCTTCATCGGTCATTTTTACGCGAAACGCAATACCGTCACCGGGGTGAGAGAAATATATTCTGTATTCTGTGTCGGGGAAAACAAACTCTTTATTCCAGACATTTGTTTTTACCTTTGTATTGAGAAAATTACGGACAAACTGCTGACGTTCAACCTGATCAAGTTCATATTCGCCTTCGCGTGTGACACACTCAACTTTTTCATACATTGATTCGACATTTGAAAACAAATCACGTATAGTGCCCGATTTATAGCGAAATATGTTCTCTATTGGACCTCTGAAAAGTACAAGAAGTAATAAAATAAGGGCGAAAATGACAAATGCACGGTATTTTTTCATAGAGCACCTCCTGTATTTTTTATTTATTATAGCATATGGAGGTGTGTGGCGTAAAGGGGAAAATAATGATGGGGATTAAATATGCCTACGGCACCACCTCATCCGACTTGCTTCGCAAGCCACCTTCCCCTCAAGGGGAAGGCTTTGAGGGGAGTGAGTAAATCACGGGAGATTATTCGCATTCGGTCTGAATGACGTTCTGCGGAACAAAATGGTATATAAGGTAGGAACGTGCATAGAGTCGGGCTGAGTTCCACCTCATCTACCGCAAAGCGGTTCCCCTTCTCCTACTGGAGAAGGCTATAAAAAAAGGCGGTATTTCTACCGCCTTTTGAAATATTTACGCTAAATTACCAAGCTCTTTTGCCTTCGATAGCTTCTGTGAAGAACTTTCTCATATCGTTTGCGAGAAGCTGTGCGCTTTCTTCGCCGAGATATGCCATGTGGCCGGATGGATAAATACCGCGCATTACACGGTTAAGGTCGAGGTTGGAGTGGTGAGCAAGATACTTGGACATACCAGCTGTTGTGCAGAGGTCGTACATACCGCTTGCGAAGAATACTCTGAGAGCAGGATTTCTTCTCATTGCAAGGCCGAGAGCCATAGCAGGAGTTGTCTTGAACTTTCTGTCCCAAGCCATATTTACGTGGTGGGAAAGACCCTTGGAAGCGCGGTCAAATGTGATGTTAAGCTCCTTGCACATAAGAGCAAAAGCAGACTGGAATGCAGGTGTGTACTGGCCCATTGCAGGGTCGTCAGCGATAACGTTAGCATCCTTGAGAGCGTGGTTTTCAGGCCATGTGTAACGACCATCGTAGAAACCAACGATTTCTTCTCTGTCTTCGAGGAGAAGATGCATAAATTCACGCATATCGATGCGGAGATTGTGAGAAAGGATGTACTTTTCGGAAATACCTGTGAAGTAAGAGAGCTTTTCTGCGATAAGCTTCTTTTCTTCCTTAGTCATAGCGTCGCCCTTATGGAGAGCCACGAGATATTCGCCGTCTGCGAAATCTTCAGCTGCCTTGATGAATACGTCGCGTTCTGGCAAGCCTTCAGGACGGTGATACTGATATGTAGCAGCCATTGTATAAAGGTCGAGAACTGCCTTTTCAACAGGAACCTTATCATAGAATGTGGAGCCGAGGAGCATGATACCGGAAACGGAGATGCCGAGTGTTTCAGCCTTCTTAGGACCGCCGCCGAGGAGTTCGTTTACGAGAAGAGCGGAACGGCCTGTGCCGTAGCTTTCGCCTGCGAGAAGAACTGGAGAGTTATGTCTGCCGTAGCGTGTGAGCCACTGGTCGATGAACATAGCGAAATGACGGATATCTTCGTCAGTATCGTAGATTTCAGCCTTCTTGGATTCGTTGAAGAGTCTGCCGAAGCCTGTGCCGATTGGGTCTACCATAACGATATCACAGATGTCGAGGAGACAGTGTGGGTTATCTTCGAGTTCGAATGGTGGAACTGTAGGAAGCTTGAGTTCGTTGTCGAGCTTGAGGCGCTTTGGACCAAAGAGACCCATGTGTACCCAGAGAGAGCCGCAGCCAGGGCCGCCGTTATAGCCGAAAAGAACAGGACGAGTGGAATTATCTTCTACGTCGCTTCTGAAATAGGAGTAGGAGAAGAGTGTGCCGAGTGGTGTGCCGTCGTCAGCCATGAAGAAGTTGTCTTCGCAGACTGTGTTGTAAGGGATAGTCACGCCGTTAAGGACGAAAGAGCCCTTGGATTCAAAACGGGAGCGTTCTCTGCATTCATCAATATACATAGTGTTACCTTCCTTTTATCTTAATTTATTATTGACGAGTATTTGTGGAAAAAGCATAAGGACACGCTTTTTCGCCGCATTTTTATTGTATCAAATGCCAATGGGAATGTCAATGATAAATAAAGTCTTTTTATAAAAGAAGATGCCGATTATCGATTCATACGGACGACCAGTGGTCGCCCCTACAATAATCAGGGAGGTCCTTCGCGGTGCATTCGTGAATGCACCCTACAATGATGGTATTGCCGTTATATTGCGGTATATGATATAATAAAATTATAAAATTTTGAAAATCTTGTCCCATTTTGAAGAGCGTGTTGGTCTATATAGTAAAGGCGGTGAAAATATGAAACGAATTATATTTATGATGTGCATATCTCTTGCTTTTGTTATGGCGCTTAATTGGCGCTACCCTGCTGAAAGTCCTGAAATAGTCATCGAGAAAGAGCCTTTTGCCGACATAGCTTCTCCGAAACAGTATAGATTTTACGATGCGGAAGTTGTAATGAAGCTGTACGGCAGGACGCTTTTCAGGGATTTAACTTATGACGTAGGACAGCTGTTTTTTATGTCTACGCGGGATGATGCCCTGTGGGACAGCGGTGATATAGTGGCAATAGCCGACAATAAAAGTCAGCTTGACAGCAATCCGCCTATTAAAGGAGGTAAGGTTGCATTGCGTGAAAAACGTCCGGGTATACCGAAGGTATATTATGAGATACTGACACCTTTCATTGAGAAAGACGTGGAAAATGGCGTGGAGCTTATTATGCTGGATTATTCTGCGGCTGAAAATCTGAAAGAGAATGAGTGGTTTGTTGAAAAATTGACTAAAGCGCTGCCTATTGATTCAGCAGGCAGGATAACAATTCCTGTATATACGGGAAAAGTTGAATATTTTGAAAAGAGAAAACAGGAGCGCGAAGTGAATAATGCTGTCCATTATGAGTTAATTACAAGCGACGTGACGGAAGATTCATTCAGATTTTCGGTCAAAAAGTATACCGATGTCGATAATTTCAAGGTATATAACGGCAAAGCAAGGATGAAGAATGGCAAATGGCAGTATAAAATGGGTTTATGGTGGAAAACAGTTGAGAATTAAAGCAAAAAACGGTGTCCATACGGACACCGTTTTATAATGTGTGTAATTTTATTTTGCGGGACGCCGAGGGCGTCGTCCCCTACAAAGAGGGAAATTATTCAGCCTTTTCTTCCTTAACAGGCAAATCAACCTTGATGCAGAGCTCACGAAGCTGCTTTTCTTCAACTTCGGATGGGCAGGAAGTCATAACTTCACTTGCTGTCTGAATCTTAGGGAATGCGATAGAGTCGCGGATGTCTTCTGTGCCTGCGAGGAGCATTACGATACGGTCGAAGCCGTAAGCGATACCGCCGTGTGGAGGTGCGCCGAACTTGAATGCGTCAATCATATGGCCGAAGCGAGCGAGTGTATCTTCTGTTGTGAAGCCGAGGCAGTTGAACATCTTCTGCTGAACTTCTGGATCGTGGATTCTGATAGAACCGCCGCCCATTTCGTAGCCGTTACATACGATATCGTATGCCTTAGCCATCATCTTTTCAGGAGCTGTTTCGAAGAGTGGGATATCTTCATCGCGTGGAGATGTGAATGGGTGGTGCTTTGCATAGAATCTTTCGTTGCCGTCATCATCTTCACCCTTTTCGAAGAGTGGGAAGTCTGTTACCCAGAGGAACTTGAAGTCGTCTGTGCTGATGAGGTTCTGGCGGCGAGCAACTTCGCAACGGAGTGCGCCGAGAGCTGTCTGTGCTGTTTCTGTATCTTCGTGAGCGATGATAGCAAGAAGGTCGCCTTCCTGGATATTCATACGTTCGTAGATTGCTGTCATAACGTCAGCAGGCATATTCTTTGCGAAGGAGGACGTTACGCCGTCCTTTGTAACCTTAGCCCATGCAAGGCCCTTAGCGCGGTATGTCTTGACGTATTCGCCGAGGGAATCGATTTCCTTACGGCTCATCTTGCCGCCAACTTCGTTGAAGTTGATAGCGTGAACGGAGCCGCCGTTTTCGATAGCGGAAACGAATGGTGTGAAGCCACTGTCCTTAACGAGGTCAGAGATATCACGGAGCTCGAAGCCGAAGCGCATATCAGGCTTATCGGAGCCGAAACGGCTCATTGCTTCTGCGTATGTGAGGCGGAGAATTGGTGTTTCAACGTCAACGCCACGGAGTTCCTTGAAAATCTTCTTGATGAAGCCTTCCTGGATAGCCATGATGTCTTCCATATCTACGAAGGACATTTCAAGGTCAATCTGTGTGAATTCTGGCTGACGGTCAGCACGGAGGTCTTCGTCACGGAAGCAGCGTGCAATCTGCATATAGCGGTCAACACCACTGAGCATAAGCATCTGCTTGTACTGCTGTGGGGACTGTGGGAGAGCGTAGAATGCGCCCGGATGTACACGGGAAGGAACGAGGTAGTCTCTTGCGCCTTCTGGTGTGGACTTTGTGAGCATTGGTGTTTCGATTTCCCAGAAGCCCTGCTCTGTAAAGTAGTTACGTGTTACCTGAGCTGCCTTATGGCGGATTTCCATAATTCTCTGGAGAGATGGGCGGCGAAGGTCGAGATAACGATACTTGAGACGGAGCATTTCGTTTGTATTGATGTTATCGTTTACTTCGAATGGAGGTGTTTCAGCCTTTGTGAAAACTGTGAGGTTTTCAGCAAGGATTTCAATCTTACCTGTTGGGATGTTAGGGTTGATGGAAGAACGCATACGGACTGTACCTTCGATAGCTACAACCCATTCCATACGCATTTCTTCAGCGCGGAGAGCGAGAGCAGCGTCAACAGCTTCGTCGAATACGCACTGTACGATACCTGTGCGGTCGCGCAAGTCTGTGAAGATAAGGCTGCCGAGGTTACGGTTACGACCTACCCAGCCATAAACGGTGACTTTTTCACCGATATTCTCCTCGCGGAGTGTGCCGCAGTAGCGGCGGTTTGTGCAGTTATTCATATAAATACTCCTCTGTGAAAGTGGATTTTAC
>JAFYNW010000270.1 GCA_017547995.1 Clostridia bacterium
GCTATGGCAAAGAATGGGTAAGTGGTCTTTCAAAGGAAGAAAAGGCCTCCATACATGCGTATACAGGTACGGCGTATGCCAATATAAATAAAGTGCTTCGTGGAGAAGAAAAAGATTTTGAACCGGGAAACCGTGAACACGCCTCCAATATCCACAGAGTTTTGAGTCAGGCAAGTATTCCGAATGACTGTGTTGTATACAGAGGAGTGTCAGGCTCTGCTCTCGGGAGCAAAAGATTTTTGCCAGACAGTATGCTGGTCGGACATTCCATACAGGACAGTGGTTTTATGAGCACAAGTCTTGACCCACGTGATGCATTTCAGAAAGAAATACTTCTTGAAATAGAAGTGCCGAAGGGCGCACCTGGTGTATACGTTGGAGATATAAGTGCCGCAGGCCACTATGAAAGCGAAGTGCTTTTTGATAAAGACCTCGATATGGTAATTATCAGTGTAAGACGAGATGAAAACGGGCGACGGATAATCCGCACACGAATGAGAGGCAACTGGTAATATGAGTAAGTTTGTATATGAAGAAGGCGAAATGACCATTGTTGAAAGTCAGTGCGAAATCTGCAAGCTTTATAACAACGGTCAGCGAAGCGAGGAATGTCCTAAGGAAAACCTTGAGGACGTAATCTCCAATAAGATTTTCTGCCCGAATTTCAAAAAGGTTGTAAAGTTTGAACTTGACTAAACCAATATAAGCAGGCGTGATTTTTCACGCCTGCTTGCTAAAGTACAGAAAGGAGTAAAAAATGGGACAGGAAGAATTATACCGCAAAATGGAGTGGGAACTTGGCAGATATATTGAAACTGTGCAGGTGAAATGTAAAGATATCTACGGAATAATGAAGAAATTTGGGGATTTCGATTCATATTCGGGAGAATTTGAAGGAATAGCACAGAAAACTGCAGATACAATGAATGAGATTTTTGCTCTCCTTGAAAAGCTGAATGATGAAAGAGCAAAAATCATAGATAAGATATAAGAGGTGCAGGCTATTATGAACGTAAGAGAAGAAACTCTGGTAATTCTCAGAGAAATGGCAAAAAGAATTACAGCCGAAAAAGAAAATATAATGAGCGAAACGTATTCCATTACAGACCTTACAGCTAAAATGGAAAGCGAAATCGAATTGGGAAACATCCCTGAAATTATGAAAAAGCTCCAAGATGCAATGGGCAAGCTCAATGAGTGCACAGACGAAGCGGTGGTGTGCATCAACGATGTAACAGATGCATACGAAGACGTAATCAATTTCATGGCAAAGCTTAACAAGAGCAAATAACCACTTTACAGTGGATTACATACAGGAGGAAATATTATGGAATGGAAACTTGCTTTCTGGGCGTCGCTTATAGTGCTCGTCCTCAGCGGCATTGGTGCATACCGTATGCGCAGAACGAAGAATAAGATTATCCGACCATTCAATATAATCACGGGCGGCGTATTTCTGTCGGTCGTCCTTATCATTATGCCCGTCTATATCAACCGCTTTGCAGGCGGTCAGGTGATGTGGGTGCGCACAATTCTTATGTCCTGCTACAATACAGTCAAAATCTTCCTCGTTGACGGTGAGCTGGACATCGTGACAGAGGGCGTTATGACAGGCTCACAATGCCTCAATCAGCTTTATACAATCCTCGCATCAATTCTTTACGTTGCAGCCCCAGCCCTCTCCTTCAGCATTGTGTTGTCATTCTTCAAGAACATCGCGGCATACAGACATTTTATAGCAAGCCGCTCTAAAGCTATGTATATATTTTCTGACCTGAGCGACCGTTCAATCGCGCTGGCTAGTGATATTATGTCGAATAATAAAACGGGACGCGCAGTTGTTTTCTGTGATGTGAACGATGAAACGGATATCGCACTCCGCGAAAAGGCAGATAATATAGGCGCAATCTGCTTCAAAAAGGAAATCGAGGAAATAGACTTTACAATGCGTAAAAGACGCAAAAGTCTTAATTTCATCGTTATGAATGAAAATGAAAATACCAATGTTATGGTGGCTATGCATCTCATAGCTAAGTATAAAAATCAGGATAA
>JAFYNW010000271.1 GCA_017547995.1 Clostridia bacterium
AAAAGTTGCTGTTGTCTTGTTTTCAAGGCTCTTGTAAACCTCGAAGAAGTGCACCATTTCGCTGGATATGTGTGGTGGTAGCTGGGAAATATCCTTATAGAAATTCCACGTTGGGTCTTCAACAGGGATTGCGATAATCTTATCGTCAGCTTCACCGTTGTCGAGCATTCTCACAACGCCGATTGGGTAGCATTTTACCATAACCAATGGGTCGAGAGATTCGGAGCAGAGCACGAGCACGTCGAGAGGGTCACGGTCCTCAGCGTAGGTACGTGGAATGAAGCCATAGTTTGCAGGATAGTGTGTGGAAGTATAGAGAATACGGTCAAGTCTTAAAAGGCCTGTTCTCTTATCAAGCTCATACTTTTTCTTGCTGCCTGATGGGATTTCAACTACAGCCATAAACTTAGCCGGTGTAATACTTGATGGATCGATGTCATGCCAGATATTCATTAAATATATCCTCCTCAATTTAATTTTATTTTATACTTCAGTCACCGCAGAGTGCACCCTGCAGTTTGATATTTTCTATGATAACAAAACATAAATGGGCGGAAATATTCCGCCCATATTTTTTAATACTGATTCTGATTCTGGAGCTTTTCAGCCTGAGCAGCAGCTGTGAGTGCAGTTACGATTTCATCGAGGTCGCCGTTCATAACAGCTTCAAGGCGGTGGAGTGTAAGACCGATACGGTGGTCTGTAACACGGCCCTGAGGATAGTTGTAAGTTCTGATACGTTCACTTCTGTCGCCTGTACCAACCTGGCTCTTTCTTTCAGCAGCCATCTTGGCATCGTTTTCCATACGCTTTGCTTCGTAAAGCTTTGTACGGAGAATCTTCATAGCCTTATCCTTGTTCTTGTGCTGGCTTCGTTCATCCTGACATTCAACAACAACGCCGGATGGAAGATGTGTGATACGGATAGCAGATTCTGTCTTGTTAACGTGCTGACCGCCTGCACCGCCGGAACGGAATGTGTCAATCTGGAGGTCTGCCGGGTTGATGTCGATTTCAACGTCTTCAGCTTCAGGAAGAACGGCTACTGTAACAGCGGACGTATGGATACGGCCGGAGCTTTCTGTTTCAGGAACGCGCTGAACGCGGTGTGCACCGGATTCATACTTGAACTTGGACCATGCGCCTGTACCTTCGATGGAGAAGGAGATTTCCTTGATACCGCCGAGTTCTGTTTCGTTGATGTTGAGAACTTCAACCTTATAGCGGCACTTTTCAGCGTACATGGAGTACATTCTGAAGAGGGAGTTAGCAAAGAGCGCAGCTTCTTCACCGCCAACACCGCCGCGGATTTCAACGATAACGTTCTTGTCGTCGTCTTCGTCCTTAGGGAGAAGGAGGATCTTGATCTGTTCTGTAAGCTCAGCCATCTTTTCCTTAGCTTCTTCGATTTCCATGTATGCGAGGTTACGCATTTCAACGTCGTCGGACTTTACAAGTTCCTGTGCGTCGTCAAAGTTGTTCTTAGCCTTCATATATTCTCTGTAAGCCGCAACAACTTCGCTCATTTCTTTCTGTTCCTTAAGAAGCTTTGCAGCTACGTCAGGAGTTTCATAGATGGAGCCGTCGGAAAGGAGGCTCTCGATTTCATTGTATCTTGCTTCAACAAGGGCAAGTTTTTCAAACATATTATTCACCTTTTCATATTTTTTCTAATACCATATTATAATATATATCGGGGATTTTTTCAAGAGCTTTTCAAATAATATTTACGAAAGGATGTGATTTAATGAAAAACTCTGTAAACAAGGATAAAATCCCCAATAAAATGCCTTGCTCATCGGCTATGTTTCGTGAGATTCCCGATAAAAAGCACAAGGGCGCATATATTCCGACGGAGGAAACTGTTAAGGAATCTGTAAAATGGGTGCAGTGGAAGAAATCGTAGTATCGCCCCTCGGGTCGAGCGATATTGATGCAGACTCATCAGCGATGCCATTGAATAAAACGCCCATAGGGCTACACCTCATCCGTCACACGTCCGTGTGCCACCTTCCCCTCGAGGGGAAGGCAGGATGGGTGTGATATTTTTGTCTAAAATACACAAAAATATAACAAAAAGATTGGTTTGACTAATGGAGATTTTCGTTTTATAATTAAGGCAATATGAATTATTTCAGGAGGAACCAAAATTATGAATTTCAAAGAAAAAGCTCAGGCTCTCCAGCCACAGATCGTTGAATGGCGCAGAGATATCCATATGCACCCAGAAGTATCCTTCAAGGAATTCCGTACAAGCCAGGTTATCAAGGACCACCTCACAAAGCTCGGTATTGAAATCCTTCCTATCGAATCCGGCACATCCGTTGTTGGTCTCATCCGCGGCGGCAAGCCAGGCAAGACATTTGCTATGCGTGCTGACTTCGACGCTCTTCCAATGCAGGAAGAAGCTGACGTTCCATTCAAGTCTGTAAACGACGGCGTAATGCACTCCTGCGGTCACGATACACACGCAGCTATGCTCATGGGCGTTGCTCAGATTATGAACGAAGTCAAGGACGAAATGCACGGTAACGTAAAGCTCATTTTCCAGGCTGCTGAAGAAATGTTCCCAGGCGGCGCTAAGGGTCTCGTTGACGCAGGCGTTCTCGAAAATCCAAAGGTTGACGCTATCATGGCTTACCATATCGGCACAGGTCAGGAAACAGGTCAGGTTACATTCAAGCCAGGCCCATCCCACGCTGCTCCAGACAAGGTAACTATCAAGGTTATCGGTCTCGGCGGTCACGGCGCAGGTCCTCACAGATGTATCGACCCTGTTGCAATCTCCGGCAACCTCATCGTTGCTCTCCAGAATATCGTTTCCCGTAACGTTGACCCACTCGATTCCGCTGTTGTAACAATCGGCGCAATCCACGGCGGCACAAAGGAAAACATCATCGCTGACGAAGTTGAAATGCTCCTCACAGTACGTACACTCAAGCCAGAAACAAGAGAATTCGTACATAAGAGAATCAAGGAAATCTGCGACGGCGTTGCTCTCTCCCATAACGCAAAGATCGAAGTTACACCTGAATACGGCTACCCAGCTCTCTTCAACGACGCTGACTTCGTACATAAGTGGGCTATCCCATCCACAGCTAAGATTATCGGCGAAGAAAACATCGTTCTCAACTACGTTCCAACAATGGGCGGCGAAGATATGTCCTACTACCTCGAAAAGGTTCCTGGTCTTATCGGCTCTCTCGGCGCACGTAACGTTGAAAAGGGTTGCGTACACGGCGGCCATAACTCCAAGTTCATGGTTGACGAAGATGCATTCTGGATTGGCACAGCTTCCCTCTGCCAGACAGCCTGGGACTACCTCAACGCAGAAGAAAAC
>JAFYNW010000272.1 GCA_017547995.1 Clostridia bacterium
AACTTTTCCTTGATTTCAGCATTCTTGATGCCAGGTGTGTTGATGAGAACGTTGAGATGACCGCCCTTGATAGCTGTCTTAGCGCAGCTTACTGCAACGCCGAGGTCACTTGCTGTGTTAGGGTTGCTCTTGCCGTCGATAGCCTGAGCGAGCTCGAGAACTTCCTTAGCCATAACCATTGTGTTATATGGAACTTCTGTTGCGTAGATTGTAGCTTCCTGAATTGCTGCAGAGCGAATCTTCTTTTCTTCTTCCTCAGCCTTAGGGAGCTTGAAAGCAGCAGAAACCTTGTTGTATGCTTCTGTGTCTTCGTCAACCTGCTTGATGAGTTTTTCCTTGAGAGCTTCTGCCTTTTCGAGAACAACCTTGCAGTTTTCTTCGAATTCAGCATACTTTGGCTTGCCGATTGTGAGACGGCATACCATAGCTACGAGAGCCGCAGCCTGAGCACCGCAGAGAGCAGCAACAGAGCCGCCGCCAGGAGCAGGAGCATCAGATGCGAGTGTTTCTGCGAACTGAGTAATTGTCATATCAACGAGTTTCATGTTTTTATCCTCACAAAAAATTATTGTTTTTATTTATAAGACAATCCCTCCGCCGTCATTCGACGGTCCTTCTCCCTTTGTACAAGGGAGGCTGAGGAAAAATGAATTATTTCTTTATTTTCACCGAGATTATTGTGTAATCCTCGCCGTTTTCCTGAGAAAAATCGGCATTGATTCCGCTGTTGGTCAGGTTTTCCACGTGATTTTTTATCGTGTTTACAAAAATACGCAGGTCCTTGACCAGTATTTTCGTGTTTTTCTTCTTTTCACGGCTGACGTTGCGTAAAACGAAGGAAATATGCCTTTCAGCCTGCTCGACATTGAGCTTATTCTCACCGATATACTTAGCACAGGAGGCCTGCATCACGTCGTCGGTGATTTTGAGAAGTGCGCGACTGTGCCTTTCGGTCAGCCCGTATTTTCTTATCTCGGCAACAGTTTCATCGCTCAGCCTAAGAAGGCGAAGCTTGTTTGCAACTGCCGACTGAGTCTTGCCTATCGAATCGGCTATCTCCTGCTGAGTCATGCCGAATTCCTCGCTCAGCTGTTTCAGCGCCGACGCTTCCTCGAAAAAGTCCAGATTCTGCCTGACGATATTTTCCGCCAGAGCAATTTTCGCGCTCTTTTCATCGTCGGCAGGAATGACGTGGCAGGGCGCGGTTTTCGCACCTAGCATAATGAGGGCGCGAAGCCTTCTTTCACCCGAAATAAGCTCATATCCCTCCCCCGTTTCCCTCACGGTCAGCGGATTGAGAAGCCCGTATTCGCGGATGCTTGACGACAGATTTTTTATCTCACTTTCGTCAAAATGCACCCTCGGCTGATAGGGATTTTTCGTTATAAGATTTATCGGGACGTCGCGGTATTTTGCATCACCGCGTTCTTTTCTGAAGCTGAGCATACTTGCGCCTCCTTGCGTTATTTTACTTTTCCAAGGAAATAATAACACACGAAAGCCGAGTATTTTGTAATATTTTATCGTAATTATACGATTTGTTATCAGAAATTATATATCGGGGCGAGCGTTTCAAACCCGCCCCTGTGGATATTTTATATTAAATATTAGAACAAGCCCTTGATTACGCCGTTTTCATCGATGTCAATCTTTTCAGCTGCAGGCACCTTTGGAAGGCCAGGCATCTTCATGATTTCACCTGTGAGAGCAACGATGAAGCCTGCACCCGCGGAAACCTTAGCTTCACGCACTGTCACTTCAAAGCCTCTTGGTGCGCCGAGAAGATTCTGATTATCTGAGAAGGAATACTGAGTCTTTGCGATACATACAGGAATCTTATCGTAGCCGAGCTTTGTGAGAGTCTTGATCTGGGACTGTGCTTCCTTTGTGAATACAACGCCGTCAGCGTGGTAAATCTTTTCAGCAACAGCACGGATCTTGTCTTCGATGGAAGCTTCGAGGTCGTATGTGAACTCCAGCTTGCTTTCTTCTTCGCAAGCCGCAACAACCTTGTGAGCAAGGTCGATAGCACCGTCGCCGCCCTTTGCGAATACTTCGGAGAGGGAAACTCTTGCGCCGTTTTCTTCGCAGAGCTTGATGAGAGCGTTTACTTCTGCTTCTGTATCTGTTGGGAAGCGGTTTACTGCAACAACTGCAGGAAGCTTGAATACGTTCTTCACGTTAGCGATGTGCTGAGCGAGGTTTTCAAAGCCCTTTGTGAGTGCTTCAACGTTTTCGCCTGTGAGCTCATCCTTCTTGATGCCGCCATGGTACTTGAGGCCGCGGATTGTAGCAACGATAACAACTGCGCTTGGCTCGAGACCTGCGATGCGGCACTTGATATCGAGGAACTTTTCAGCGCCGAGGTCAGCACCGAAGCCTGCTTCTGTAACAACGTAGTCAGCCTTCTTGAGAGCGTACTTTGTTGCTGTTACTGTGTTACAGCCGTGAGCGATATTAGCGAATGGACCGCCGTGAACGAGTGTTGGTGTATGTTCAAGTGTCTGGACGAGGTTAGGGAGAAGTGCTTCGCGGAGAAGAGCCGCCATAGCGCCGTGAGCATTGATGTCACCTGCTGTTACAGGCTGTCTGTCATAAGTATAGCCTACAACGATTCTTGCAAGGCGAGCCTTGAGGTCTTCAAGACCATCTGCCATACAGAGTGTAGCCATAACTTCGGAAGCCGCTGTGATATCGAAGCCGTCTTCACGGAGCTCGCCGTCTGTATGAGAG
>JAFYNW010000273.1 GCA_017547995.1 Clostridia bacterium
CATCACCCCCTCCTGCGAAGCGCCTGCATACATATATATAAATATGGCGAATATAATCATACAGCGCGCGATGGAGATTATGCCGAAAAGGTGCATTTTGCCGAAAAACAGTATGAAAGTTATGTATAAAGCAAGCCTGCCGACGTTTCTTCGCCCTGCGTTGCCGTCACGTAGGAAGGAGAAGCAGAAGGTCATAAAGGCTGTCAGGAGCATCTCGGCAGTGGTGATTCCTATGCCTGAAATGCCCTTTGTCACCCTCATCACTCCCGAGGTCAGCCCGATTGCGACGGCGGAAAAGAGGGGCAACAGACCTTGCACTCTGCTTTCTCTGGCAGTCATCACTCCGAGTGACACCATCACGAGCACGGCCCCCATATAGCACAGTCCATCCCCCGACATAAAGAAGACGTAGCCGAGAGCGGCGCCAAAGGCTGTCACAATGCCGAGATTTGTAAATGCGAAGGCAGAAACGAGTGCTGTGCCGAAGGGGTAGGTTCCCATTATCGACGCATTGGAGGCGAGGAAGGAGGCAAGAAGCCACCCCATATATTTTGCGCCCTCCTCCTCTTTCACCGCCTTTTTTATTGTAATTATCATATTTTCCGTATGTTTTCTCAGCCTTGTGATGCTTCCAATTATTTTTTCTTTCATCATTATCACTCCAATCTTTACACGATTATACACCTTACTCCATGAAAAAACTGACGGGAAATATCGAAGCAATACTTGCAAAGTAATTTACATAAATCCATTTACAAATTATTTGCATTTTACCTATTGACATTGGCGGAAAATGTGCTATAATACAGTTAGCACTTAGATAGGACGAGTGCTAAAAGCGAGGTGACACAATGCATTTACCTGAAAGAAAAAAGAATGTTCTCAAAGCGATTGTGGAAAACTACATACTGACGGCCGAGCCTCAGGGTTCAAAGTCTATCGCCAGTGAGCTGGGCAGCGTTTCACCTGCTACTATCAGGCATGACATGAGTGACCTTGAAGAAATGGGCTTTCTCGAAAAGCCTCACGTTTCGGCAGGACGCGTGCCGTCCTCCATGGCTTACCGTTTTTACGTTGATGAGCTGATGGACAGATACAATGACACGGCAAACGAAATCGAGCAGCTGCAGTCCTTGCTTGAAAGCAAGATTGCTGACCTTGACAACATTGCTCAGTCGGCATCCCAGATTCTTTCGGAAATCACAAATTACGCCGGTATCTCCTTCAAGAGACACATCGGCCCTCCGGTTTTCACGAAGATTCAGCTGATGCCTCTCGACAACGGACGCTCCTACGCTCTCATCGCCGTCACAACAAGCTCGGAAATCAAGAGCAGAGTCATCAATCTTGACAGACCTGTTTCCGACAGTGAAATCGACGTTTTCGTCGGCTCTGTAAACAAGCTGCTTAAAGAAAAGGCTTCAAAGGAAGTGTTCAACGCGGTATTGCAGATTATGTCGCCGCTCGACGCTATCTACCCGCTGGCAGTCAAGGTTTTCGACTTTATCAGCTCTGGGCCTGACAACCGAAATGAAAACGTATATATCGAAGGCACAACAAAGCTTTTAACCCAGCCTGAATTCCAGAAGAATGACAGAGCGCTCAAACTCTTTGAGTTTCTCTCCAAGAGCGAGAATATCTC
>JAFYNW010000274.1 GCA_017547995.1 Clostridia bacterium
TCTCATATCTGCAAGAGCAAATACTACAGAGTCCTTGGTTGTCTGAGGATAGTTATTTCCGTTAAGAACAGCTTCTACAACTGTATACATAAGCTCCTTATCTGCAACCTTTGTTTTCAATGTAGAACCCAATGGAACATAATCGCTTGCAAATACGTTTACCGCCGACTGAATCTGACCTACATTTGCATTTCTGTAATTCTGCAAAATGCTTTTTGAAATAGTATAGGCTTTCTGCGGTGCAACCTGATTCAGTTTTTTAATTGCATGGAATGCAATTCCTTCATTTTCATTTGCTGTCATTGCCATCAAATCGTTTACTGTTATACCACCTTTATATCCAAAATGGGTTATAAGACTCTGCTTTACAGCATTCGGCAAATCTTTTTTCAAAAGAGTGGACAAACGAGTATCGGAACCATCATAGTAAGGCATATCATTCAATACCTGAACGTATGTTACTCTCAACGATGTATCAAGGGAATCATCTTCAATAAGTGCAAGCAATTCGTCAACTGTATATTCTGCTCTTCTCTGATGGAAGACAGAAGCAATTGGAATAAGAGAATCGGAGTTTCCGTTCTGCACTGCTTCTGCAAACTCTGTTTTCATTGCATCAAGCAATTCGCTCTTTGTAAGCTTTTCGTAGCTGTTTACCTGTGCTTCAAGAGCATCTTCGTATGTCGGGAGCATAGAGCTTGCCGCTGTTGCCACGATGAGAGCAAGCACCGCCGCTGTCACCAACATAACCGTTAATTTTCTTTTCATAGGCTTATTCCTTTCGCCAGTGTAGTGTGAACACCAGGACTAAGACTTCTATCCCCCTTTCGTATTATGTTAATTTTATAATAGCATACGCTTTTACAAATTGCAATGCAACTATCGTAAATTTTACCTAAATTTTACAATGAAATTTTTGGGTTTTTGGGAAAAGTGCACATATAATTAGCCGATTTCCAATTCCTCAACTTCCTCGAACATAAACTGGATTTTATCTATCTTTTTTTCTGTGTGGAAGTGTCCGCAGTACCATTTTTTATAGTCCAGCTCATTTTCAATCTCGTCGAGCCACAATTCGGTCGATTTATCCACGTTTGACTGGTCGATGGTCTTCAAAAACACCTCGCGCGGCTCGTATTTATACGGGCAGGTGTGGGAAAACACCATATCAACCTTATAATCTGCCATTTCAAGCTGACTTTCCACAAAGGATTTTATCTCATCATCAGGCTGCTCATCGGCAAACCACGGCATATGGTTGAACAATCTATAAAACTTGTCAACACTATACGCTCCGCCGATAACTATGCAGGATAAGCCAGCAAAATCATAGATTTCCCCGTCTTTTGCAAAGAAAATGTTTGGATATTCCGCCTGCGCCCATACCTTACCGCCGTGATATTCTGTCATTTCATAGCCATTTACAGTATGTGGTCTCTGCTCGTGATTGCCGTGAATACAGAAAACCTCGCAAGGCAGGGAGGAAACAAGCGTCTTGCGTCCGTAATCAAGACGTCCGTTGTCATAATTGAGCCCCGCATCGCCAAGCACGATAACGATATCGCCCTTGTGAAGCGCACCCTGATTGTTCATATATAAAAGACGGCTGAAATCGCCGTGAGTATCGCCCGTGATATAAATCATAACGTCACCTCCATACGTATATTATAACATAAAAACCTCCCGATTGGGAGGTTTTCTATCTATGCGTGTAATTCTTTATGCTGTACCCAGAAAGCACCGCCCGGTTTGATGGCGAGAATGTCGATAGGACCGCCGACAGTCTTGCTTCTGTTCTGGAATGAAATAGTCTTTGCAGTCACGTCGACGGCAAACTTTGCA
>JAFYNW010000275.1 GCA_017547995.1 Clostridia bacterium
CAGGGGTGCTCCCCTTGGTCCCGTGATCAAACTGCGTGGACCAGTTTGCGGCTAACTCTCATTTTGTCCGCACAAAATGAGCCGCCGGGGGCCGCCTTATGTCAATAAGGCTCTCAAGCAAGACTTACCTTACAGAAAATCTTATCCGCTATGCGCTCGACAGGCTTCCCTTTTATTTTTTCGGACCGCCGAGGACGTCGGTCCCTACAAAACATCTCATCCGTCAACTACGTTGACACCTTCCCCTCAAGGGGAAGGCTATTTCTGCTCATCGCTTAAGCTCTTTTGAACCACGCGACTATCGCGTGGTTTTCTTTATACAAAAATAAAGGGCACTCAGATGAGTGCCCTTTGAAAATACCGATTGAATTAACGATCGTGCAATACCTGGGAAATAGTTGGTCTGTGGTATGGTGGAATAATGTAGTTGATGGAAAATGCGGAAAGTTCGCCGATGATTGTATCGATAACACGGTTGATAGCGTATGCTGCGTATGTTTCAGCAGGTGTGTTCAACATAAGGATGAAGAACATAACGGAGCCGGACTGGATAGCGCCTGCTGCGTTGAAAATCTGAGCAACAACGATAAGGCCGATAACACCGAAGAAAATGATAATTGTCTTTGCCACAGGACCATCAAAGCTCATAGCTGCGATATAGCAAAGTGTACCGAGAATAGCGCCGAGAATAGTACCTGTAGAACGGTTACCTACTGTATTGCGGGAGTTTGCTGTATAGTTGTCCATTCCGAAAACAGCACCGATACAAGCGAATGTTGGGTTTCTGCCAATAAGGAAATAAACGATTGCCACAAGGCTGGCGGCGATGGCAGTCTTAATGACACGCATGCCTATTGTTGGTTTTTTTAACATAATGATACTCCTTTACTATGTATTTATAACATACATATATTATCGCATACTTTGATAAAATTTTCAAGCAATTTTCATATAAATTTTAGTTGATTTTATATGTTTTTAGTGCTATAATAACCTATATACGAGCGTACTTTTTACGTTGCGCCGTCAAAAATGACATATTATGTAAAGCATTATAAATTAAAAGGAGTGCATTATCATGTTCAAGGATTTAATGGACACAATTGGTTTTGTAACAAACTACGACGCAGAAGTTGGCGAAGCTATGAATCTCGAATTCAAGCGTCAGCAGAGAAACATCGAGCTTATCGCTTCTGAAAATATCGTTTCTCCAGCTGTTATGGCAGCTATGGGCAGCGTTCTCACAAACAAGTATGCTGAAGGCTATCCAAAGAAGAGATACTACGGCGGCTGTGAATTCGTAGACGTAGTTGAAAACATCGCTATCGAAAGAGCAAAGAAGCTTTTCGGTGCAGAACATGCTAACGTTCAGCCACACTCCGGTGCACAGGCAAATATGGCTGTTTACTTCGCACTCATCAATCCAGGTGATACAGTTCTCGGTATGAACCTTGCTCATGGTGGTCACCTTACACACGGTTCTCCTGTTAATATGAGCGGTAAGCTCTATAACTTCGTTCCTTACGGTGTAAATGACGACGGCTTCATTGATTACGAAGAACTCCGCAAGATCGCTCTCGAAAGCCAGCCAAAGCTCATCGTTGCAGGTGCTTCTGCATACCCAAGAAAGATCGACTTCGAAAAGATCGGTGCTATCGCTAAGGAAGTTGGCGCATACTTCATGGTTGATATGGCTCACATCGCAGGTCTCGTTGCAACAGGCGCACATATGTCCCCTGTTCCATACGCTGACGTTGTTACAACAACAACTCACAAGACACTCCGTGGCCCACGTGGCGGTATGATTCTCTGCAAGGCTGAACTCGCTAAGGCTATCGACAAGGCTGTATTCCCAGGCTCCCAGGGCGGCCCACTCGAACACGTTATCGCAGCTAAGGCAGTTTGCTTCGGCGAAGCTCTCTCCGAAGACTTCAAGGCATATATCGATCAGGTTGTAAAGAACTGTGCAGCTCTCGCTGAAGCACTTATGGAAAAGGGCTTCAAGCTCGTTTCCAACGGCACAGACAACCACCTCATGCTCCTCGACCTCAGAAACTTTGATATCACAGGTAAGGAACTTGAAAAGCGTCTTGACGAAGTTTATATCACAGTTAACAAGAACTCCATCCCTAACGACCCACAGAGCCCATTCACAACAAGTGGTATCAGAATCGGTACAGCTGCTGTAACAAGCCGTGGCTTCGTTGAAGAAGATATGAAGGTTATTGCTGACTGCATCTACAGAACAGTAACAGACTTCGAAAACGCAGATTCCATCCGTGCTGACGTTGAAAAGCTCTGCGCAAAGTACCCACTCTACGCATAATTATATTATCAATAATAAAAAGCACTCCATACGGGGTGCTTTTTTGTTAAGCTCATCTGATTAGCAGGGGAGAGCGATTTCTATATCCAGACAAACAAAAAAACAGACACCCGTATGAGTGTCTGTTTTATAATGAGTATAATTACTTAGTGATATACTTTTCTCTGAGCTCAGCTGCCTTCTGTGTGTAAACTTCAAGCTGCTTCTGCTGGAGAAGGTTAGCCTTGATAGAATCTGCAACTTCAGCAAAGTCAGCAACAGAAGCTTCGCTCTTCTTTTCAACCTTGATGAGGTGGTAGCCGAACTGTGTCTTTACAGGGCCAACAACCTGACCGATTTCAGCGGAGAAAGCAGCTTCTTCGAATTCAGGAACCATCTGGCCCTTGCCGAATTCGCCGAGGTCGCCGCCGTTTGCACCGGATGGGCATGTGGAGCTTTCCATAGCAGCAGCTTCAAATGTCTTTTCGCCACTTGCAATAGCTTCAAAGATAGCTGTGCAAGCTTCTTCTTCCTTAACGAGAATGTGCTTTGCAGAAACGGATTCGCTCTTCTGGAAGAACTGCTGGTTTTCTTCGTAGAACTTCTTAGCTTCTTCATCAGAGATTTCGAGGCTGCCGAGAACTTCGTTCATAGCGAGCTGAGCGAGAATATCCTTTCTTGCAGAAGCAATGAGCTTCTTGAACATTGGTGTTTCTTCGAGCTTGAGTTCTTCAGCCATCTTAGCGTAGAGATGAACTGTGATAATCTGTTCGAGAGCCTGTTCTCTGAACTGTGGGTTGGATGCGAACATCTGCTGTTCCTTTGGGAGATTGTTGATAAATGCGTCAACGTCTGCTTCTGTGATTGTGAGACCGTCGACAGTTGCGAGAATCTTATTTTCTTCCATCATTATAATTCCTTTTATGTATAGTATTTTTGGATTGACTCCTTAAGCAGGAAAACCCGCTTTTTATATTATATCACACATTATACAAAAAAGCCATATAAATTTAATTAAATATTCCTATTTACCTCGGCAAAATAATGTTGTATAATAAATACATAGGGCCATGTCAGGGCCATGTCCCGCTTAAACAGATAATTTATAATCAAAGGAGATAAATATTATGGGCAACGAAAAACTCGCAGTCAAATACGATTTCGTATGGGACGTTATCAATGACGCTCAGAAGGCAGAAGTTATGACAATGGGCGAAGATTACAAGGCATTTATGGATGCAAGTAAGACAGAACGCACATGCACAGATGAAATTGTACGCAGAGCAGAAGCAGCTGGTTACGTAGATATCAATAAGGTTACAAAGCTCGAAAAGGGCGATAAGGTTTACAGCACAAACCGCGGCAAGAACGTAGTTCTCGCAGTTATCGGTGAAGAACCAATCACAAACGGTGTCAATATCGTAGGCAGCCATATCGACTCCCCACGTCTCGACCTCAAGCAGAATCCACTCATCGAAAAGGGTGGCATGGCTATGTTCAAGACACATTACTACGGCGGCGTAAGAAAGTATCAGTGGGTTGCTCGTCCACTCGCTCTTTACGGCGTAGTTATTATGGCAAACGGTGAAAAGGTTGAAATCGCTATCGGTGACGATGAAGGCGATCCAATCTTCTATATCAGCGACCTTCTTCCACATCTTGCAGCAGACCAGAGCAAGAAGACTCTTGCTGAAGGTGTTGGCGGCGAAGACCTCAACCCAATCTGCGGCACACTTCCTGTTGGCGACGAAAAGGATGCTAACCGCTTCAAGATGGGCGTTCTCCAGCTCCTCAACGAAAAGTATGGCATCGTTGAAGAAGACTTCACATCCGCTGAACTCGAGCTCGTTCCTGCAGGCAAGGCTCGTGACGTAGGCTTCGACAGAGGCTCTATCGCAGCTTACGGTCACGATGACAGAGTATGTGCTTACGCATCTCTCGCAGCTATCTTCGATATCAAGGAATGCAAGAAGACAGCTATCGCTCTTATGGTTGATAAGGAAGAAGTTGGCTCCAACGGCAGCACAGGTATGCACTCCAAGTATTTTGCTAACCTCATCGGCACAATGATCGAGCTCCAGAAGGGCTCCTGCTCCGGCTTCGACAGAGATAAGGCTCTCGCAAAGAGCGCACTCCTTTCCTCCGACGTTGCCGCAGCATTCGATCCTAACCATCCAAACGTAGCTGAAGCTAACAACACATCTTACCTCGGCAAGGGTGTTACACTCATCAAGTACACAGGCAGAGGCGGTAAGGGCGGCTGCAACGATGCTAACGCAGAATTCATCGGCGAAGTTCGCAAGTGCTTCAAGGATGCAGGTGTTATCTGGCAGACAAGTGAACTCGGTAAGGTAGACCAGGGCGGCGGAGGAACAATCGCTTACATCCTCGCTAACGCAGATATGGACGTTATCGACGTGGGTGTTCCTGTTCTCTCTATGCACGCACCA
>JAFYNW010000276.1 GCA_017547995.1 Clostridia bacterium
CATCGCCATTGCGGCTGCAATGTCTGTATGCGGACTCATGGTGCTTTACTGGCTTTGCCACATGGCTGTAAGCAGAAAAATGTAGTTAATATTGCAATTTGCGCCCCTATATGTTAAAATGAAAATGATATACACAGTAGCCTCCGATTATATCAGGGCATATTCAGCGACGAGATATTTTTTCGTCAGGGTGGATAAAAGCCGCAGGCAATACTTTGTGTATTAACGAGGATTTTTATACAGAAATGACGGAAAAAGAGCCGCGGATGGATGTGCAGATGACTTAATCGGCGGCTGCTTAATAAAGCGAGGTGCAACTTGCGTAGAGCTATATATTCAATAACAATCGCGCTGACGATTCTTATTTTCACATTCAACTGTATGGCAGGTCCGGGCGGGGCGGATGACCCTCTCGTTTCTGTCGAATATCTCGAAAGCATTTTCTGGACACCGTTCAAGACTTTGCTTTCCAATAAGGACGCGAAAGCGGTGACCGATATCAAAACAAGCATCGACACTCAGCTTGACGCCATCGACAAGACTGCGGCTTCCTCTGTCAACGAGGAGGAATTGGTCAAGACTGCGGTGCGAAAGGCTGTTGCCGACAAGGTCAAGACTCAGCTTCTTTCCTCTGCCACAACGGTAAATCTGCTTGCGGGCGAGAAAGTTACAGCCAAGACAGGCACAAAAATGATTATCACGTCGGGCGAAGCTATGCTTTTCGGCGTAAAGGGTGACGCAATCAACCTTACACGCGGCAGCCTTGCCAACGTAGGCACAAAAGCGCCTCTCAACACACACTACTTCTTTGCCGCCGACAATACATCTGGCTTTGAAGCAACCAAGGACAATACAAGCATTCTGATTTTCGGCCAGTATAAAAAGACTGCGCTTTACGAGCCTGTCAACACAAAATACGCTCAGGCGCTCTATGATTTAGGCCTTTTCCGCGGCACAAACGATGGCTTTGACCTTCATAAGAAGGGCGACAGACTTCAGGGCCTCATCATGCTTATCAGACTTATGGGCAAGGAAAACGATGCGCTGGCACACAGCGGTGAAACACGCTTCACAGACCTTACAGGCTGGCTAGAAGGCCATAAATACATCGGCTACGGCTATGAAAACGGCATTACAAAGGGTACAAACAGCAATAATACAACCTTCTCGCCATCGATGGAGCTTGATGCAAGAATGTACTATACCTTCGTGCTTCGTGCTCTCGGCTACGACGATGCGGCGGGCGATTTCCATTGGGAAAAGTCCTCCGAAAGCAAGGCGATTGAGGTCGGTCTTATCACAAAGGCCGAGCAGGCGGAAATCGCGCAGAATGGACTTTACCGCGATTATATCGTAAAGATTTCCTATAACGCACTCAAGGCGAAGCTCAAGGGCACAAGCCAGACTCTTGCCCAGAAGCTGATTTCCGACGGCGTTTTCACACAGAGCACCTATAATCAGGTGGTGCAGAACGTGCTTGCAAAGTAAATATTCAAAAGGACAGGATTTTTCCTGTCCTTTTTCTCTTGTTTGTGATAAAAATGAGCAAACATATTTATCTGTAACAGATAATTGGTATATTTTCACTAAAAAAATCAATAAAGTATTAGACAAAAATAGATATATATGTTATAATAACCATAACGAAACATAACCAACGGGATAGGTATTCCGGCTGAAAAAAGACGGGAGGAAATGATATGGCAAGATCATCGCGACAGAAACTCAAGTTACTGTATATCATGAAGATTCTCATGGAAAGAACTGACGAAGAGCATAGCGTATCAGTTTCTGAAATGATTGAATATCTTGCTCAGCAGGGTATCGCTGCCGAGCGAAAGAGCATCTACGATGATATTGAAACTCTCAGACTTTACGGTCTTGATATCGAGATGCAGAAGGCCAAGCACACAGGCTATTTCATCGCAAACCGCCATTTTGAGCTGGCTGAGCTCAAGCTTCTTGTCGACTCTGTACAGTCGGCAAAGTTTATAACTCTCAAGAAATCCAATTCGCTCATCAGGAAAATCGAAAGCTTTGCAAGTAAATACGAGGCTCAGAGCCTGCAGCGTCAGGTTTACGTTTCGGGCAGAGTCAAGACGATGAACGAAAGTATCTATTATAATATCGACAAAATCCATTCGGCAATCAGCGAAAACAAGCAGATTTCCTTCAAATATTTTGAATACGACGTGGATAAGGAAAGAGCATACCGCCATTACGGCAGAAGATACGTGCTCAGTCCGCTGGCGCTCATCTGCAGCAACGAAAATTATTACCTTGTAGCCTATGACAAGGCGGCGGATATGGTAAAGCACTATCGCGTCGACAAGATGGAAACCATCGAAAAAATCAAGGCCTCCCGTGAAGGTCTTACAAAGGCAAACGACATCGATTTTGCATCCTATTCCCAGAAGATGTTCTCCATGTTCGGCGGCGAAGAGGTCAATATGAAGATGCGCTTCAACAATAAGCTTGCAGGCGTTGTTATCGACCGCTTCGGCAAGGATATTATGATGATAAAGGATGGCGAAAACCACTTTACAGTAAACGTATCCATCTTTGAAAGTCCGCAGTTCTACGGCTGGCTTCTCAGTCTTGGCGAGGATGCCGTCCTCATTGAGCCTGCGGCCTCGGTTGAAAAGATGAAGAAATATCTCGGTGACATCTGCAAACAGTATGGAATGTAATATGGAAATGAAAAAGGGAAAATACCGCCATTTCAAGGGCAATGAATACGAGCTTTTGTATATCGCGAAGGATTCGGAAACTCTTGAGGAGATGGTGGTCTATAAGGCGCTCTACGGCGAGGGCGGAATCTGGGTTCGTCCACTTAAAATGTGGAATGAAACTGTAATCCGCGACGGCGTGGAGTATAAAAGATTTACGTATATCGGTGAATAAAAGGAGGCAATACGCCTCCTTTTTGTTGTATAAAGAAAACCACGCGATAGTCGCGTGGTTCAAAAGAGCTTAAGCGATGAGCAGAAATAGCCTTCCCCTTGATTCATACCCCAAACAGCAGGCTGTTCGGGGACCCCGTTGGGAAGGTGTCAACGTAGTTGACGGATGAGGTGTTTTGTAGGGACCGACGCCCTCGGCGGTCCGCAAAAATAAAGGGGAAGCCTTTCGAGCGCACAGCGGATAAGACTTTCTATAAGGTGAGTTTTGCTTGAGAGCCTTATTGACATAAGGCG
>JAFYNW010000277.1 GCA_017547995.1 Clostridia bacterium
ATACCGGGTATCGTCGCAAAAGAAATGGCGCCCCTGCACCCGGATCTCACTCTCCTCCTTCGCAAAAAGGGGAACGGCGGCGGAAAAGATAAAAACGAGACAAAGAAGAGCGGTAATCAGTTTTTTCATAATAACCCTCCTGCAAAGCGTTATGCACCAAAGGTGTCGGAATCTCTTGCTTTCATTTTATCACACCCAAAGAAAAATGTCAAGGGTCATCCGCAATAAGGACAGTGAGTACCGTCGGCAACGATCAAAGTAACGGCGGCAGATAAAAAATAGGCAAGAGGAATAAAAAACAATTTCCGATCAATGGGTCTGACCTTATGAAAAATCAAGAGCGCAGCGGCAAGGAGCAAGGAAAAAACGCCCACGGCAAAGGGCAGAAAATACTGCTCGTCGGTATGCCGGACGACCATATCCGTAACCGACAGACAATAGCGGACGACGTATTCCGCGCAGATCGCACCGGTAATTCCATACAGAAGCGCCTTGAGAATAAATACGGTCTTTTTCACGCAACCACCCCTCTCTTACGTTCATTATAGCATAAACGAAAAAAGATTGCAAGAAGATTAAAGAAAAATTAAGAGTGAATTAAATAAAAAAAGCGACCTGCCGAAGCAGGTCGTTTTTTCTGGAGGCACCTTCCGGATTCGGACCGGAGCGTGGAAGTTTTGCAGACTTCTGCCTTACCACTTGGCTAAGGTGCCATATGACGGTTTTCGCAGAACAACCGTTTTTAAGAAAAATATCATGTTCATAGTCGAACATGATATCTTTCGTCTGGAGCGGAATACGGGGCTCGAACCCGCTACCTCAACCTTGGCAAGGTTGCGCTCTACCAGATGAGCTAAGTCCGCAGATATCTTGTCGAGTCCGACAAGAGTTTTGGTGCCTCCGGTCGGAATCGAACCAACGACACGGGGATTTTCAATCCCCTGCTCTACCAACTGAGCTACAGAGGCATCTCTAACCAAGCTGATAAGCTATAAATGGCGACCGTGAACGGGCTCGAACCGTCGACCTCTAGCGTGACAGGCTAGCGTTCTAACCAGCTGAACTACACGGCCACATTTTGGTGGAAACAACAGGGATCGAACCTGTGACCCTCTGCTTGTAAGGCAGATGCTCTCCCAGCTGAGCTATGCTTCCATTTCTTTCCGTCGCTCTCACGACAGCTTCTTTATTATAGCATATCTTTTTTCGTTTGTCAAGAACTTTTTTAACTTTTTTCAAAGTTTTTTCTTTTCAAACTTTTCGTTCTCTTTCGAGCGCTTATTCAGTATATCACATCTTCAAGCGTTTGTCAAGAACTTTTTTCTTCGTTTTTCTCGAAGGCATCTCATCTCGAGTGCTTGATTATTCTATCATACCCGAGATGAAATGTCAATACCTTTTTTCAACTTTTTTGAAAAATTATTCTGTCATTGGTGGAAGCTCGTTATTCTTGATCATCTGGAGAGCCTTTGCCAATTCTGCAGGGCATGATGAAAGCTTGCCTCTGCAAGGAATACCCTCGTATCTGTCGATGATGTCTGTGATGTCCATACCTCTTGTGATGGATGCCATACCGAGGAAGTTGCCCTGACAACCAGGACGTGGGCTGTCCAGGCTCACCATCTTGCCGTCTACAACCTCAATGATAAACTGCTTTGTACAGATGCCTTCTGCATTGTATAAATACTTCATAGTTTTCTCCTTTTTATCTTATACTTTCAATATATTCCTTTACGTTAACGACCTTGCCTGTGTGGCGGGATTCTTCGGCCGCAAATGCAATCATATGATTCTTGACAGAGATGCCGATTTCACTCAGCTGCTCTGTGATAACGCCCGTTGTGAGATAGTCGTAGAGGGCGTGTACGATGCCTTCGTCACCGCCTCCGTGACCGGAAACTATTGTATCACCGTAAGTCTTGATATCGATACGTGTCACCGACTTATCTTCAAACTTGTAAAGTTCGAGGATGCCGTCTGTGTTGCGGTTGAGGATTTCACCCTTCGTGCCCATAACGCGGATGTATCTGCCGCCCTTGTTGAATGCACTCATATTGAAATCGACGACTGTGCCGTCCTCGAATTCGAGATTTACAACCTGATGGTCGACAACGTTATTATCACACTTGAAAACACACTTGCCGTACTGTGTTGTCCTGAGAGCGTGAGCCACTTCTTCGTCTGTCGGACTTACGATGCCTGTCGCAGCATTTCTGAACCAGTCGTTTTCCTTATCATCATAATAGAGCTTGACCGCATTGTATGGGCACTCTGTCGCCATTGGACAGCCTTCGATGCAATAGTCAGGCGAGCCTTCCGGAGCATTTTCCTTAATAAAATACGTAAGTGAGCCGAATGAGCTTACGCGCTTGACATCCTTTCCCACGAGCCACTGAAGGATATCCATATCGTGGCATGACTTCTGCAGAAGCATTGGCGAGCTTTTTTCACTGTTGCCCCAGTTGCCGCGTACAAAGCTATGGCTCTGATGGACG
>JAFYNW010000278.1 GCA_017547995.1 Clostridia bacterium
AGACCTGCTGACCGAAAATCAGCTTGAGCTTCTCAAGACTGCGCCGAAGGGACGCTTCCAGATGGAGGTCGGACTTCAGAGTTTCAATGATTCCACACTTAAAGCTGTAAATCGTGCAACCTCTGTTGATAACTCTGTGTATAACCTGGGGGTAATTGTGGATAACTCCAACATCCACGTCCAAACCGACCTTATTATCTGCCTGCCTCACGAGGATATGGAGAGTTTCCGCGACAGCTTCAACAAGGCTTATGCCATCAAAGCAAATATGCTTCAGGTGGGCTTTCTCAAGCTTCTCTACGGCTCGCGTCTACGCGATGATATGGCGAAATACGCCATGGAATGCGACGAAAACGCCCCTTATGAGATTAAAAAGTTCAATCTTATGGGCGAAAGCGACCTTGCTTTGCTTCATAAGTTTGAGGATATCGTCGAGCGTATGCACAACAGCGGACGATTTCTGCGCACGATAGATTTTCTGCTTGAAAAGTCAAAAATGACACCTTTCGACCTTTTTATCCACATTGCAAAGAGCATAAATTATGAAAGCCGATGCCATCTCGATGATTTCACCACCCTGATTTACGATTTGTTCAAGGATTACGGCGAAGAAATACGTGACGTACTCATCCTCGACAGACTTGAAAGCAACAACACGGGTGTGTTGCCTGAATGCCTCAAGGTCTATGACAAGGCGCTGGGCAAGGGTAAAAAGCAGGTCGATTTGCTTTACCCTCGCCCTGCAAATACAGTCCGCGGCTACGGTCTTCTTTACGGTTGCGGCAGCATCGCCTTTTGCGACTACACCGCACCCGATAAAGTAACCGGCAGATATGAAGCAAGAGTTGTGGAGGTGCACCCGTAGGGGATTGACGCCCTCGGCATCCCACCTATCCAATGTGACTTGTCACACCACAACATTTGCCAACGGCAAATATATCGCATCTGTTTACAGATATATCGCATTTTTCTCAAAAATATATCGCACGCGTAAGCGTATATCGCTGCCCGACGGGCAACAGAAAGGCTTTCCATGAAAAACATCACACTTTCACAACTGAATGAAATGCTTGCACAGGGTGTACATGATTTTTCCGACTGCCTTTTTGACTCGCTCGACCTTTCGGAATATGATTTATCAGGGTGCTGCTTTGACCGCTGTGATTTCAGAGGTTGTAACCTCACAAACACAAATCTCACCGCGTCCACCTTCCGCAATGCCTTTTTCTGCGGAAGTATTCTCCGCGGTGCATTATTCATCCGTGCAAGCCTTCACTCTGCCGACCTCCGCGGATGCGATATGACAGATGCCGACATAAGCGGCGCTGATATGTATTCCTCCGCCCTGCAGGATGCCAAGCTTGACGGCCTGATTTATGATGAAAACACACGATATTTTGCCATGCGATGCCCTGAGAAGGGCGCTTTCATCGGCTGGAAGGTATGTTACGGCAGAAAAGTTGTAATGCTCCTTGTGCCTGAAGATGATCAGCGTGTACAGGGCACACGCAACGAGGTGCGCGTTGACAAAGCCAAGGTGCTGACGATAAAAAGCGTCGATTTGCGCGAAAGCTATGCCGATGCCCATGCCTACGTGGACGAAAACTTCGTCAACAAGAAGGGAGAAATGGTGTATGCTGTCGGCTTCAACCCCGACCGTTTTGCCGATTCGGCAGGCGGCATACATATATGGCTGTCCCGCGAAGAAGCGGTAGCGTATCTGGGCTAGCCGGGA
>JAFYNW010000279.1 GCA_017547995.1 Clostridia bacterium
ATATCTATGCAAACAATGCCGTTTTCAGCGAAAGCGTGGAAATTGGCGGTAAGCTGCAGGAGATGCTCCATCCGGATGTCATGGAGGACATCAACAGACACAATGCCGAAGTGCGTAAATACGATACACCCGCCAAGGAAGTGGGCGAAAAGGTCAACGATACTATGCTCAAGGCAAATGGTCAGACCGACGGCATCAAAACCTACGGCTATATGACCGACCTGCTCATTTCCTACTATAAGACAGAAAGATAGGTGGATTTTATGCTGGACTACGTCCGCTTCGGGAAAGGGAAGAAGCATCTTGTGATGCTTCCCGGTCTTAGCACAGCCCGTGTGAAGCATGCCGCCCTGACGCTTCCTCTTATGTATCACAAGCTGGGCAAAAGCCATACAGTCTGGGTTTTCGATAAAGCAGACCATATCCCCGATGGCTATACAGTCCGCGATATGGCGCGCGACGTTGCCAATGCTATGGATGAGCTTGGTATAGCGAAGGCCGACGTTTTCGGCTGCTCGCAAGGCGGAATGATTGCACAATATCTTGCTATCGATAATCCTGAAAAGGTCAACAAGCTCGTCCTTGCCGAAACAGCCTCCCGCAATAACGATACTATCGTAAACGTTGTGGAAAACTGGATAAACCAGGTTGAAAAGGACGATTACAAGGCGTTTGCCGCTGATATGACGTATAAAATGTACTCGGCAAAGTACGTCAGCCGTTATAAGCTGATGATTCCGCTTATGGCAAACCTTCTTCGTCCAAAGGACAAGACGAGATTTATCAATATGGCGAAAGCCTGCCTGACCTGCAATGCCTACGATGAATTGGATAAAATCGAATGTCCAGTATTCGTGATAGGCGGCAAGGAGGATAAGGTTGTTTCTCCACAGGCATCTTATGAAATAGCCCAAAAGCTGGGCTGTGAGATTTATATGTACGATGGCCTCGGTCACGCCGCCCACGAAGAAGCACCCGACTTCAATAAAAGAGTAATGGAGTTTCTGAACAGATGATAAAATATCAGATAATAAGCGCTGAAAACTTCAATGAGCATTCCCTTGATACGTTTGTACGTACGCAAAACGTGTCCGAATGTTACAGAAAAACTGAAAATGGATATGAGCTGAAAAAGGTCAGCTATACAGAGGAGTGGAGCATTGAGAAAAAACGCTCAGTTTGTCTGGAGATGATTGATGCTGCAAGTGCAGCGGCGTTTGCAATTGGTGCTTTTTACGGAGAAAATCCCGTGGGATTCATCTTTGTCAATGATTCAGAGCTTGTCTATTTTCATGTTTCGCAGGAATACAGAGGGATGGGGATAGGTAAAAGGCTTTTTGGATTGGCGTGTGAAAAAGCAAGAGAACGTGGCATTGAGAGTTTTTTTATTTCGGCAAACTCGTCGAAAGAAACTGTGGACACCTATCTGAAACTTGGCTGCACATACTCCGCCCGTAAAAATGAAAAAGAGCCGTTTGATATACAGATGGAGTACAAACTATAAAATAAAGCCTCCCACACAATACAGGGAGGCTTTTTATTTCGCTTCGCTCTCCCAATTGAGCAGGCTCAATTGGGTACCCATTTAAGAGTTCGAGTTATTGTCAAGGTGTTCAACTTTCAGCGAAATGAATTCGCAGAAAGCGGAATGTACCGTACTTCATTTATGTAGTTAATGTACCTGCGGTGCTATTTTATAATTTATTGCTTTAGCCTTCCACTTGAGGGGAAGGGGGACCATCGAAGAT
>JAFYNW010000280.1 GCA_017547995.1 Clostridia bacterium
ATTGAAGTTTGACGATGCGCTAATGGGCGTTGTTTTCCCGAAGGCATTTGCTTTTGATGATTTGGATTCCCGGGTGAAATTGTACAAGGATAATCCTGTCGAGGAGAGTTTTTTTGAGGCTGTAAACAGTTTCTCCTACAAAACCGCATCTGCACTGCTCAGTGATTCAGATGATAACACAACCTACTCCCCTGTTTCAATGTATTATGCTCTTGCCCTTGCGGCAACGGGTGCGAATGGAGAAACCCAATCTGAAATGCTCAATTTGCTCGGCGTAAGTGATAGCGAGACCTTATCTACACAAAGCCGCTATCTTTATAACAGACATTATCGCGACAACGATATCATCAAGTCGAGAATCAACAATTCTCTCTGGCTTAATCGTGCTGAAGATTTCAACAAGGAGTTTATTGAAAATGCGGCTGAAAACTTTTATGCTCATTCTTTCAATATGGATTTCAGCGACGAAAACACTGCCAAGCGAATGGCTGAATGGGTTTCGATGAACACAGGCGGCACTATAGAGCCTGAAATCCAGCTTTCCTCTCAGCAACTGATGAGCATTTTCAATACAGTTTATTTCAGCGCACAATGGACCGATGAATTTAATAAGGACAAAACCGAGGAGGACGTTTTCTATCTTACCGACGGAAATACTGTAAAGGTTGATTATCTCAACAGCAAGTACGATTCGTATAGATACGTTGTTGGTGATAATTATATTTCCTCTTCCCTTGCACTCAAGGATGGCGCAGGTATGTTTTTCATTCTTCCTGACGAAGGTGTTTCACCGAGAGAATTGATGGAGAATGCTGAAAGTGTTGACGAGCTTATCAACAACGAAAATGCTTTCGCCGGTGAAGTCACGTGGCAGGTTCCAAAGTTCAGCTTCGATTCAAGCATAAGTGCAAAGGATGCACTGATAGAGCTTGGAATCAAGTCGGCATTCGATTACAATGCAGATTTTTCCGGCATTACAAGCGGCATTGCATTTATTGACAATATTTCTCAGGACACGCATATTGCCATTGACGAAAAGGGTGTCACTGCTTCGGCATTTACAAGCGTTCAGTACACAGGTGCCGCATTGCCTGTAGGCAGGGCTGATATGATTCTCAACAGACCATTTATTTTTGGCATATCCTACAATGGAACTCTTCTTTTCATTGGCATCTGCGATAATCCTGCAAAATAAAAAGCAAAGGCGTTCTCAAAACGAGGACGCCTTATTTTATACAAAAGAAAAAGCTGACAGAAAATCTGTCAGCTTTTAATTGTGATCAACTATTACTTAGCTTTTTCGCATTCGCAATCGCAGTCGCATTCTTCGCAGTCACATTCGCCGCAATCACAGCAACCACAGTCGCAGCCACATTCTTCAAGGTCAGAAAGGTCAAACTCGAGGTCTTCACCACAAGCTGGGCACTTAATTGCACCCTGTTCGAGGATACCATCATCGATGCTGATTTCTTCGCCGCATGTTGGGCAGATTACCTGATAGAATTCTTCATCATCGAATTCCCAGTCTTCATCATCTTCTTCGTCGTCCTCGTATTCGTCTTCATCTTCGTCTTCTTCGTCTACGTATTCGCAGATTTCGTCGAGTGTATCGTCGATATCTTCGATAGCTTCGTCGATTTCGTCAATGATTTCGTCGATTTCATCGAGGGATTCTTCGATAAGATCGAGTTCTTCACCCATGATTTCTGTCTGATCTTCGAGGTCAGCAACGGAAATGCAGAGTTCATCGAGGAGGTCAGCAATAGCAGCAAAAAGCTTGCCTTCGTTTGTAGTTGTGTCGAGATTCATACCATCCATAAGACCCTTGAGGTATGAAGCCTTTTCTGTAAGTGTCATCATTTTCAACTCTCCTTTCAAATGTGAGTTAATTTAAGTGACAAGTAAAAATTAAATTACTTCTTGGAACGGCCGAGGTATTCGCCTGTACGTGTGTCGATCTGGATAACTTCGCCGATATCGATGAAGATTGGAACCTGGATAATAGCGCCTGTTTCAACAGTAGCTGGCTTTGTAACGTTGTTTGTTGTATCGCCCTTGAAGCCTGGTTCTGTATCTGTAACTGCGAGGTCTACAAAGTTTGGAGCTTCAACGATGAATGCGCTGCCGTTGTAGAACTTAACTGTTACTTCGTCGTTTTCTCTGATGTACTTGAGAGCTTCTTCAACCATGTCGAAGCCGAGAGGAACCTGATCGTATGTTTCTGGGTCCATGAAGTAGTAGAGTTCGCCGTCAGAGTAGCTGTACTGCATCTTCTTTGTTTCGATGTGAGCCTTAGGGAACTTATCTGTTGGGTTGAATGCTTCTTCACGAATAGCGCCAGAAATAATGTTCTTATACTTTGTTCTTACGAAAGCTGCACCCTTACCTGGCTTAACGTGCTGGAAGTCGATAATAACGTGTGGCTGACCGTTAATCTGGAAAGTCACGCCTTTTCTAAAATCACCTGCTGTTACCATATTGGTTTCTCCTTATATGTGTATTTTATAGTTTATAATTATACCGATACACTATTTTACACTATTTATCGAAAAAAATCAAGTACCAATCTGTTTTTTCTTAAGATTTTCAATAATATTTCAAAGGCTTATTTGATGATGATAAGTTCCTTTGGCATATGTGTAAGGTTTTCTGTGCCGTTTTCTCCGAAATAGAGCATATCTTCGATACGAACACCGAACTTGCCTTCGATATAGATACCTGGTTCGATTGTGAGGATGTTGCCTGCTGCAAGAGGAGTTGGGTCGATCTTGTTAGCTCTTGGACCTTCGTGAACAGCGAGACCGATGCAGTGGCCGAGACCGTGCTGGAAGCATTCGCCATAGCCTGCTTCTGTGATGATGTCACGAGCGAGAGCGTCGATTTCCTTACCTGGCATACCGAGCTTAGCACCTTCGAGACAAGCGAGCTGAGCCTTGAGAACTGTGTTATAAACGTGTTCCATTTCTTCTGTTACGTGACCGAATGCAACTGTTCTTGTCATATCGGAGCAGTAGCCACCGATTTTAGCACCGAA
>JAFYNW010000281.1 GCA_017547995.1 Clostridia bacterium
AACTTGGAAAAATAGGTAATCTTGCCTATGATTTTATAAAATGGTAAATAATCCCGCAACTCATCCCCCACAAAGGAGTACCTTATGATAAGACCAATTATGAAAAACATCATGTTTCTGGCGCAGAAGTCCGAGCCGGCAACACAGGACGATATGCAGGTTGTCCGCGACCTGCTCGATACACTCAAGGCCAACGAAGACGGCTGTGTCGGCATGGCGGCAAATATGATAGGTGTCAAAAAACGCATCATCGTCGTCAATATGGGCTTTATGAACGTGGCGATGATTAACCCTGTCATCACTTCAAAAAGCGGTCAGTACGAAACAGAGGAAGGCTGTCTTTCTCTCGTCGGCGTGAGAAAAACCAAGCGCTACGAAAACATCGAGGTGGAATATTTCGATATTAACTGGAAAAAACAGAAGGGAAAATTCTCAGGCTGGACAGCACAGATTATCCAGCACGAATGTGACCATCTCGAAGGCATCATCATCTAAAAAGCCTTCCCCTTGATTCACACCCCAACAAGCAGGCTTGTCGGGGACCCCGTTTGGAGGGGGACCGCGTCAAAGGTGGATGAGGTGTCAAAAATCTCGCAAAACAACCCAAAGGAGCAAACCCAATGCAATACCGCAGCGACAAATACGGCAACCCAATTTCAATCCTCGGCTACGGCTGTATGCGCTTCACACAGAAGATGGGCGTAGACATCGACAAGGCTGAAAAGGAAATTATGGAAGCCATCAACGGCGGCGTCAACTATTTCGACACCGCATACATATATCCAGGCAGTGAGGCCGCCCTCGGCAAAATCCTCCAGCGCAATAACGTGCGCGATAAGGTAAAAATCGCCACAAAATTGCCTCACTATCTCATCAAATCAAAGGAAGCTATCGAAAAAATCTTCCGCGAAGAGCTTGAAAGACTCCGCACAGACCATATCGACTATTACCTGATGCACATGCTGTCAGACGTGAAAACCTGGGAAAGACTCAAGGAGATGGGCATAGCCGAATGGATTGACGAAAAGAAGAAGTCGGGCGAAATCGGTCAGATTGGCTTCTCATACCACGGCAATTCCGATATGTTCTGTCAGCTCATCGATGCCTACGACTGGGATTTCTGCCAGATTCAGTATAATTACCTCGACGAGCATTCCCAGGCGGGACGCAAGGGGCTTCAGTACGCTCATTCCAAAGGCATCCCTGTCGTCATTATGGAGCCGCTTCGTGGCGGCCGCCTTGCCAATAATCTGCCTGAAAAGGCTGTCAAGCTTATGGCAAATTACCCTGTAAAACGTACTCCTGCCGAATGGGCATTCCGTTGGCTGTGGGACCAGAAGGAGGTCACCTGCGTGCTTTCGGGCATGAATTCCCTTGAAATGGTGCAGGAAAACGTGAAGAATGCCGCCGATTCCCGCGAAAATCAGCTTACCGACGAGGACAAGAGCCTTCTCGCTCAGGTCGTCGAGGCTATCAATGAAAAGATGAAGGTGGGATGCACAGGCTGTGGATATTGTATGCCTTGCCCTAAAAAGGTGGACATCCCCGGCACCTTTGCAAGCTACAACAAGATTTACACGGAAAACAAGCTCAAGGCTTCCCTTGAATATATTGTGTGCACCCTGCTCCGCAAGGATATCACGCCTGCGTCAAACTGTATCGGCTGCGGCAAGTGCGAAATGCATTGCCCTCAGCACATCAAAATCCGCGATGAGTTGAAAAACGCACAGAAGGAGCTTGAAGGTCCGCTTTACAAGACGGCGAAAAAGATTCTGCCAAAGATTATTAAATATTAAAAATCCAGAGCCGCTGAGTTGTTCAGCGGCTTGTTAAATTTATTTGATAAAATTGCATAACTTTCCTTGCAAAATAATAAATCTGGTGGTATAATGTTCACAGAATAAAAACTTACCTATTCAGGAGGAAATTATTATGCTTCTTAAGACAGACGTTTTCACACCTTCCCGCTTTACATCCGAAGGCGTGATTGAGCTCCGCGGCAACAAGGTTCCATACCACACAGTATGTGAAGATAACGTGTTCTATGACAATGAAGGCAAGGCTATTGCTTCCATTTTCTCATATTCCTACTTCCGCTCTGACGTTGAAGACGTTAAGAACAGACCTGTTATGTTCTGCTTCAACGGCGGCCCTGGTACGTCTTCCATGATGGTTCATGCAGGCTTCCTCGGCACAAAGCGCCTCAAGTATGGCGAATGTGATGATATCGGCTTGCCATTGCCTCCATACGAATCCGTTGACAACGCACAGTGCCTCCTCGATATCTGTGACCTCGTTATCATCGACCCAGTCGGCACAGGTTTCGGCCGTCTCCTCGACGAATCCAAGAAGGATATGTTCTACGGCATCGAACAGGACGCTGAAGCTATCCTTACATTCATCCAGAAGTGGCTTGCAAAGTATAACAGATGGCAGAGCCCTAAGTATATGTGCGGTGAAAGCTATGGCTGTACACGTGCTTCCACAGTAGCAGGCATCGGCTCCGCAGGTGCATCTGACCGTGCATACTCTATCGCATTCGATGGCCTTATTCTCATCGGTAACACAGTTACAAACGGTGACCACTTCGGCGCACCAAAGCAGATTTATCCTGCAGTTCTCGCATTCCCAACTCTCGCGGCTACACATTGGTATCACAACCATCCATCCGAACAGACAGTTGAAGAATTCGTAGCAGAAGCAAAGCAGTTTGCTGATACAGAATATCTCCTCGCTCTCTATCAGGGCGAAAGATTCCAGGGCGAAGCTCGTGAAAAGATGATCGAAAAGATTATGTACTACACAGGCGTATCCCGTGAATACCTCATCAAGCGTGAACTCGTTGTTGAAGACGTAGAATTCCGTGGTGAAGTTTGCCGCAAGCAGGGCAAGAGCGTTGCACGTCTCGACGGCCGTATCACACGTCCACTTTACTCCGGTATGGAAGAAGCTAAGTGGGGCATGCGTGACGACCCAGCAGTTGGCAAGTACGACCCATTCTTCCAGTCCGTACTCGAAGGCGAACTCTTCCCACAGCTCGGTATCGTTGATTTCGACAGAAACTTCGTCAACTCCCATAGCCTCTACCTCAGCTGGAACAATACAATCAAGGGCAGAAATACAGCTCAGTGCCTCAATGCTGCAATGACAAGAGTACCAGGCATGCGTACGTTCTTCGTAAACGGCTGGTATGACATCTGCACACAGATTGGTATCCTTTACTACACACTCGACCATTCCGGTCTCCCAATGGATCGTATTTTCGTAAAGGGCTATAAGGCTGGTCACATGGCTTACCTCGGCGAAGACCTCATTCAGGAACTTACAGACGATATGTACAACTTCATCAAGGGCGAAGACCCAACAAAGTAAGATATACGTATAATAATATAAAGCCGTCGGCATCCCCGACGGCTTTTTCAAAACAGATTATATAATAATAAAAGTAGGGGAGGGTCTCCGCGCCCTCCCGAAAGAAAAAAGGAAACCATAATTATGATTCTCAACTTCAAAGATAAAACTCCATCGATTCACGAAAGCTGCTTCGTAGCGCCGAATGCCACAATCATCGGCGGTGTGACTATGGCTGAAAATGCTACAGTATGGTATGGCGCGGTCTTGCGCGGTGACGGCAGTGAAATTACTATCGGCAAAGGCTCCAATGTGCAGGATAATGCCACAGTCCATTGCGACCCTGATTTCCCTGTGAAAATCGGCGAAAACGTAACAGTCGGCCATAATGCCGTTATCCACGGCTGTACTATTGAGGACGACGTTATGGTCGGTATGTCTGCCACAGTGCTCAACGGCGCAGTTGTAGGCAAGGGCAGCATCATCGGTGCAGGCGCACTCGTCCGCGAAGGACAGATCATTCCGCCAAACTCCCTCGTCATCGGCATCCCTGCAAAGGTGGTCAAGGAAACGACAGAAGAGCAGGTCAAGGCAATCCTCGAAAACGCAAAGCATTACGTCGAATTAGGCAAGGAACATAAGGAGATATAGTTATGACTGAACTCAAGAAGGAATTATTTGAAATACTCAAGGCAAATGGCGCTGAGCTTATGGGCGTCGGTGATATCGAAGGCATACTCGACACAGATATGAAGCGTGGTGTGGCGGTGGTGATGCATCTGCCTGTCGATATGGTTGAGGTGCTGAAGGACCATCCAACAGATGAAACTCAGGCGACTTATGCCGCATTCAGACCGCACATCGAAGCAATCGTTGCGGCGGGTGCTGATTTCCTCAGAAGCAAGGGCTACAACGTCGTCACAGGTATGCTTGGCGACAAGCCTCTTTCCCACAAGACTGTTGCAACACGCGCAGGTCTCGGCTGGGTCGGCAAGAATAATATCCTCGTCACAAAGGAATTCGGCAGCGCAATCCGTCTTTCATCAATGCTGACAGATGCACCGCTTGAAGCTGACGAGCCAATCACAGAAAGCAAGTGCGGCGCCTGCGACCTCTGCGTCAAGCTCTGTCCTGCAAATGCGCTGACAGGCAAGCTCTGGGAGCCTGGTCTTGAAAAGGGCGCGCTTGCCGATGACGTAGTATGTCTCGGCTTTGCCAAGGAGCGTCAGGAAAAAGACCCATACTATAAAAATATCATGATGTGCGGCAAATGCTACGCAGTATGTCCATATACACAAGGCTATCACAACCGCATGAAAAAAGAAAATCAATAGCAAAAGCAAAAAGCGTCGGTAAAATCACCGACGCTTTTTTGGGGTAGTGGGTATGTATAACACAGAGGCTGTGTTATTTTTATTAGTCGCGTTCTTCGAAAGCATAACCGTCGTCAACGTAGTCGCCGGTTTCCCAGATAAGGCCGATTTTTTCAAATGCATTCTTTAAAAATTCGTTATTGTTTTCAAAATCCATGTATGTCATATATTTTACCTCCGTTTTTGCTGTAAAATGTTTTGTATTTCTTTATCTTGTCTATATTATACAACACTATAAGTCCTATAAAACGGACAATAAAAGCGTGTCTGAAAATATATGAAAAAATATTTTGAAAAAAGTGTTGACATTTTGAGAATCCTATGGTATTATATACAAGCAGTCAGGAAATGACAGCGAAAAACAAAAAAGAATATGCGGTCGTGGCGGAATGGTATACGCGCTAGCTTGAGGTGCTAGTGAGAGCAGTCTCGTGGGGGTTCAAGTCCCCCCGACCGCACCAAGAAAAGTCGTGTTCGAAAGAATACGGCTTTTATTGTATTTTTCAGGACTTTCATCAGAGATAACTATTACATAGCAGGATTTTTTCTGTACAATAATAAGAATCACAATCCCACCATTATCCGCGGTGGGATTTTTTATATTCTCAGCCTGATTATAGATGTAATCTATTGAGGTTCTGGATAAATATTTGATAATCTTATAAAGTACCGAAATAGTTTGACTTTGCATCCGTGCGGAAATATAATATTATATATATTTCAATAGAGACGGATGAATGATTCGGGAGAGAACACTTAAATGTGTCGCCGAAGGGGCAGTGCAGCCAACTCTCAGGCAAAAGTACCGGGTCAGGACGTAACTCTGGAAAGCCCCAAAGGGCACCGACGAAGCAACCTCAGCAATGGGGGAAATCTTTCAGGTCAGTACATACAGAGGCACAAATCAAGGAATTGGTTTGTGCCTTTTTCTTTTGTTAAAAAACAAACTATTTATCGATTGAAAGGAAAATCACCGATGGAAAAGAAAACTCCAATCTATGATTGCCACGTTGAACTGGGAGGAAAAATCGTTCCTTTCGCAGGCTATTCTCTTCCTGTTCAGTATCCTAACGGCGTTATCAAGGAACACATGGCTGTAAGAACAGCAGCAGGTCTCTTTGACGTTTCCCACATGGGCGAACTCTTGCTCAAGGGTCCTGATGCATTCAAGAACCTTCAGTATATCGTAGCAAACGACTGCGAAGGCATGGTTGACGGCCAGTGCAGATACACACCGCTCTGCAACGAAAACGGCGGTATCGTAGATGACCTTCTCATCTGCCGCATCAACGAAAATGCATACCTTCTCGTTGTAAACGCAGCTAACAAGGATAAGGACTTTGAACATATCAAGAAGTACGTCACAGGTGACTGCGTAGCAGAAGACCTCTCCGAAGGCATTGCACAGTTTGCTCTTCAGGGTCCAAAGGCTCCTGCTATCATCAAGAGAATGGCAGACGAAAATACAATTCCTAAGAAGTACTACACATTCACAGTTACTGAAGTTGCAGGCGTAAAGTGCCTCCTCTCCAGAACAGGCTACACAGGCGAGCTCGGCTATGAACTCTACTGCGCAGCTGAAGATGCAGTAGGTCTCTGGAACAGCCTCCTCAAGGAAGGCGAAGCTGACGGCCTTATCCCATGCGGTTTAGGTGCACGTGACACACTCCGTCTTGAAGCTTCCATGCCTCTTTACGGCCACGAAATGAACGACGAAATCACACCTTTCGAAGCAGGCATCGAATTCTTCGTAAAGATGGAAAAGGCAGACTTCGTTGGCAAGAGCGCTCTCGTTGGCAAGGAAAACCCTGAAAACAAGCGTTACGGCCTCAAGGTTACAGGCAGAGGTATCGTCCGTGAAGAATGCGAAGTTATTCTCAACGGTGAAGTTATCGGCAAGACAACGTCCGGCACACACTGCCCTGCAGTAGGTCCTGTTGCTATGGCTCTTCTCAAGGGCGAGCCTGCAGAAGGCACAAAGGTTGAAGTAAGCGTAAGAGGACGTACAGTTGAAGCTGAAATCATCCCAATGCCATTCTACAAGAGACCATCAACAAAGACAGCAAAGTAATAAAATATAAAAGACATTAACATTAACTAATATTAAAGGAGATTTTACTATGAACATCCCAACAAATCTTATGTATTCCAAGGACCACGAATGGGTTAAGATGCTCAATGACGGCACAGCACTCGTTGGTATCACAGACCACGCACAGTCCGAACTCGGCGACATCGTATTCATCAACCTCCCAGTAGTTGGCGACGAAGTTGTTATGGACGAACCTCTCGGTGACGTAGAATCTGTTAAGGCTGTTTCTGATATCATCTGCCCAATTTCCGGCACAGTTGCAGAAATCAACGAAGAACTCCTCACAGCTCCACAGGCTATCAATGAAGACGCATACGAAGCATGGCTCATCCGTGTTGAAAACGTAACAGATAAGGCAGACCTTCTCACAGCAGAAGAATACGCAGAATTCGTAGAAGCGGAGAAGTAATCAATGGGAAGCTATATTCCATCTTCTCTTTCAGAAAGACAGGAAATGCTTAAAGCTATCGGTGCAAACAGCATCGATGAGCTTTTTGCGGTCATTCCTGAAAAGGTTCGTTTCAACGGTGACCTCAATCTTCCAAAGGGCCTCAATGAAATCGAGCTCCGTCGCAAGATGAATGCAATGGCTGCGAAGAATACAGTTTTCCCTGTAATTTTCCGCGGTGCAGGTGCTTATGACCACCACATCCCATCCATCGTAAAGTATATCCCTGCAAAGGAAGAGTTCCTTACAACTTATACACCATACCAGGCTGAAATCAGCCAGGGTGTGCTTCAGTCTATTTTTGAATACCAGACAATCATCTGTCAGCTTACAGGCATGGACGTTTCCAATGCATCTGTATACGATGGCGCAACTGCAGCGGCTGAAGCTGTTGCTATGTGCCGTGACAGAAAGCGCACAAAGGCTCTTGTTTCCGCTTCCGCTCATCCTGAAGTAATCGAAACAATCCGTACGTACTGCAAGGCATCCA
>JAFYNW010000282.1 GCA_017547995.1 Clostridia bacterium
CATATTGGAAAGGTTACTGCCCCATTTATGGGTAGCAAGTAATCTCGAAGGCCAATTATATGCGCACTTATGCGCTGCTTGCATCGTATAGGGCTATGCCAGAAAAATAAAAAAGACACCCCGCATGGAGTGTCTTTGATTTTTTTACTTAAGTACAGACTGGATAGCAACACAGCCAGGGCCGCCCTGTGTGATGAATGCAGGAGTGAGAAGCACGATTTCGATTTCTGTATTTGGGAAATGCTTGAGAAGCTCTTCCTTAGCAACGAGAGCGCGCTTCATATTGTCAGCGTGGCTGATTGTGAGGAGATAATTTTCGTCTGTGCCGCCCTTCTTGAGTGCAGGAATGACAGTATCATTGAGAGCCTTCTGGAAGTTGCGTGTAAGACCAGCCTTCACAAGGCGTGTGCAGTCCTCGTTGAGTGTCATGATAGGCACAAGCTTGAGCGCGCCGCCGATGTGAGCTGCGAGAGGAGCAAGTCTGCCGCCGCGACGGAGGAAGTCGAAGTCCTCAGGGATGAGGAAGGAGAGGGAGTTGTCCATGCACTTGTGGACAGCCTCGATGATTTCATCCTTGCTCTTGCCTTCGTCAGCAAGCTTTACAGCCTTTTCAACCATATACTTATGTGGGCCGCAGAGTGTGCGGGAGTTGATAACTGTGATGTTTGCGCTGTTTCTGGACATTTCAGAAGCGGAAAGTGCAGACTGATAAGTGCCGGAAAGACCGTGAGCCATAGCGATGTCGATGATGATATCGTCTTCGGCTGCAGAGTCGAAGTTTGCAAGACAGTCGCCGATTGCAGGCTGAGAGCTTGTTGGGATATGGCCCTGACGCACGATGTTTACAAAGTCCATGGAGCTGATTTCGTCAAGCTCCTTGTAAGTCGCGCCGTTTACTGTAACGGAAAGCGGAGCAACAGTAAAGCCCTTTTCCTTAGCTTCAAAGCTGGAAGTGAGGGTGGACGTATCGGACATAATTTTTATCATAAATATACCTCTTTCGGTTTGTATGTTCATTTTGATAAATAATATCATATTTTGTCGCTTTTTGCAACGGATATTTGAGATTTTACCATATAATTTTCAAAATCATATCGGGAAGTGTAACATATAAACTGAATTGGGTGATTTTAAGTACAGACTACGCAAAAACAAAAGCCACCCGAATGGATGGCTTTAATATAGTTTGTTTCGGCAAAATCATGGTGTATAGATAATGGAAGTGACCGACCTTCCACATTTATAGAAGGAGTAACCCAGGCCGAATGAGTCGCGTGGTTCGCCATTTTCATAGACAATTTTTTCTTCGCCTTTTCTTTCCAGCTCTTCACGCAGAAGTACTGCATATTTTTTGTCCGAATTATCAAGGTCGAGCATACCACATATAAACTCAACGAGGCCAAGATACTCGTACTCCTGACGAAGCTTTTCGTATTCTTCTCCTTCGAGTTCAGTGATGGGTTTTCCATCAGGCCGAATTTCCATTTTGCTGTATACGTTGTAAAGTGCACGAGCAAGGTCTTCACGCTCCATAATTGCCTGCAAGGTGGTCGAGCCTTTCAGCATACCCTGAAATACACGGGGTGGCGGAGAGCCGTTTATGTGCGGTCTTTCACCTTTCTGGATGACGAAACTCTTAATAAGCGCTTCGGTAGTCATTTTTTCTATGATTTCATCTGGAATAGGATATTCGGCATATACTTTGTTGATTGGATATTTGCTGTTATGAGAAATGGAAATTGTAAAAATAATAACTGCCGTAATCAGCACGAGAGGAAGGGCGTGTTTAAGCCTTTTCATTGTAATTCTCCTTTCAGCATAACGTATAACAAGCGGAAAGATTATTATATATTCATAGTATCATACGAAATACAGTTATGTCAATATACAATAAAAGCCACTCAATCGAGTGGCTTTTTATCTTATTTTTTCTTCTTTTTCTTTTTTGGAGCAGATTTTTTCGGTGTACTCTCGGTCTGCTGTGCGCCTGCCTTTGCTTCGGCTTTTACTCGTCTCAGCATCTGTGTGAGATAGTAGGACAAGCCCATAAAATACGGAATACCGAAATAGCTGAGCGTGCCGCGTGTCACGGAAAAGTCTGTGTACATACACAAAAGCGCAACGACAAGCGTAAAGCCGTAGATGATATAAAGCGAAACGTGACGAGGAATAGTCAGCACCTTATAGCCCATCTTATCCCTGCCGCCAAGCTTTTTAGAGGCATACCAGTCCATAAGCAGAATCAGACCGAGGCTGAAAAGTGCATAGGTGAAAAGCTCAATAAGAATTGTGCCTGTCGGGACTATTTCGTTGAGCAGTGCTTTGTTATCCATAAATACTCCTTAAAGTAAGTGCCTGCTGATTACTCAACAGGCACGTTTTTGTTTGATAGATTGTGCTTACTTAGCTTCGTTCATCTTTGCGAAGATGTCAGCGCGCTTTTCTTCGAGTGTGAGACCCTTACGTCTGTTTGCACAAGCAAAGTAA
>JAFYNW010000283.1 GCA_017547995.1 Clostridia bacterium
AAAAAACAGACCTCCACGAAAGCAAAGGTCTGCACAACAACAAAACCCATCCTTCCATCCTCTGTGAAAAGATCAGAAACCGCAGACGCGCTCTGCGTTATGGTCAGGCATTCCGACTTTACGGCAGCAGGACTGCACAGGAATCGCACCTGTTTCCCCCTACGTAGCTCATGGGCAAATCACAACGCGCCCATCAGTAGCTACCACCATATATAAAAATTATAAACTTTCGCGGCATAAAAGTCAATAGAAAGCTTTTCCTGTAAGGCGCTCGTTTCACTCCCGTAAATTACCCACAGCCTGTGTATTGTTTCTGTGGAAAGGCAAGGGGAGAGCCAGCCTTTTCTTTTCCCATTATTTCACATATCGAGTCCTGCAATTTCCCACGTCAGGCATTTGCCGGCAGTATGGAAAGCAAAGGCTGTTGTACGATATGATTCCCTCTGTGCACAAGGGGAAAATATAGGGGAAAACCCAGTAAACAGCCGAGGTAAAGGGCAGATAACGGGATAAATCAAAGCCTTGTCGCAAAGGGTTATTTCTTGTCGAAAAATGTATTTTACTGTAAAAAAGTCTTGTGAAAATCTGTAAAAGACTATTGACAAATGTCGAAAATTAGGATATACTTTTCCCATAAAGACATCTCACAGAAAATTAACTGTTATTGGGAAATTTATCATTCTATTTTCCCTGACATTTACAACCCGGAGGTATAAATTATGAAAATTGGCGGTTACACAAGAAAAGTTGACGAATTGGGCAGAGTTGTTTTCCCTATCGAAATCAGACGTAAGTTCAAAATCGAGCCAGGCGATCAGATGCGTATCTACGTCGAAGGCGGCAGCATCATCATGAAGAAGGATCAGGATGAATGCGTTTTCTGTGCTTCCACAAAGAACCTCATCGAGCTGGGTGGCAAGTTCATCTGCCATAAGTGTCTTGAAAAGGCAAACGGTGCTGAGCATGAATAAGATTTCCATCTCCACAGAGTTCATCAAGCTTGACGCTCTTCTCAAGTTCGCTAACCTCGTTTCCAGCGGGGGAGAAGCTAAGATTCTCATTTCCGAAGGTCAGGTCAAGGTTAACGGCGAAGTATGCCTCATGCGCGGCAAGAAAATCAGACCGGGCGACACAGTATCTCTCGGCAAAGAAACTATTGTTATTGAATAATTATGTACCTGAAAAGTTTACAGCTGGAAAATTTCCGCAACTATTCGTATAATAAGTTCGATTTTATACAGGGCGTAAACATTATTTTGGGTGAAAATGCCATTGGCAAGACAAATATTCTGGAAGCTGTTCACATGATGACAGGCACAGGCTCTTTCCGTTCGGCTAAGAAGGCCGATATGATTATGTGGAAAGAGCCTTATTCCGTTCTTAAGGCCTCGGTCGTTTCACGCGACAGAGACTTTGAGCTCGAGCTGAATATGCCCGCGAAGGGCACTCCATACTCCAAGGTGAACGGCGTCAAGAAGCCTGTCACAAAGGGGCTCAGCGACGTTCTTGCCTGCACGGTATTTGCTCCCGATGATTTGTTTATCGTCAGCGCAGGGCCTTCCATGCGCCGTGATTTTATGGACAGAGCATTAAAGCAGCTCCGCCCTAATTACGCTCAGCTTCTGCTCAAATATCAGAAGCTTATGGACGGCAAAAACAAGATTCTCAAGAACTGGGATACCATGCCGCAGTTCCGCGATATTCTGCCTGACTATACCGAAAAAATGGCGATGCTTTCCGCCCAGATAATCGCTTATCGTCACAATTTCATACAGGCCATCGAGCCTCTTGCGCAGACCGCTCAGAGCGAGATTTCCTCAGGGCGGGAATTGTTGTGTCTTAAATATAAAACTATCTCGACTGTCACAGATACGGGCGCCGATTTTGAAACGCTTTTCGCTGAAATTATGGTACACGCACGCAAGCACGAGCTTGCTGAAATCGCATCGGGCGTCTGCCTGACGGGTATCCATAAGGATGACATCGAAATCGAGCTTGGTGGCAGAAGTGCCAAGGGCTCGGCTTCCCAGGGACAGACGAGAACGGCGGCTCTTTCTCTCAAGCTTGCCGAGCATACTCTGTTTTATAAGGTCAACGGGGAATACCCTGTGCTTTTGCTCGACGACGTATTCAGCGAGCTGGACGAAAAGCGCCGCGATTATATTATGAGCAAGACTCAGGCAGGTCAGGTCATCATCACGTCCTGCTACGAAGAGGGCGACAGATTCCCTGCGGACGCTCATATTATAAGACCATTTGCAAGCGTGAAAGAGTAGGTTATCCCTGTTCAATGCGCCGCAGGCACCTCACTTCTTCACTATTTCACTATTACTTATTACTTTTGATCAGAAGGAGCAAGCCATGCTTCGTGATTCATTTTCCAAAGACGGCTACATCATCAATCAGGGTATCATCACAGACGTGAAAAACGGCTGTTATTTCTCATGCAAAAATGGCTGCGGCTGGATTGCAACCTGGAATTTCCTCCGCTATCACGGCATTGATATCACCATTGAAGAGGTACACAGATATCTGCTCGGCCATCTCCGCTTCGGCGGATTGCTTGGCACGAAGCCTACTCATATAAAGGCTTATCTTGAAAGCTTCGGCTTCAAGATACACCGCGTTTTCCGCAAAAAGAAGGCTCTCCGGCTTTCCGAAACAATAAACAGCGGCATTATCATGTATTTTCACAACAGAGGCGCCCATTTCGTCACCTTCTACCGTGAAAATGAAGAAGAATTCCGCTTTCTCAACGCAATTTACGGCAGAGAGGCTCATATCATGCCGATGGACGAGTTTCTCCGCGACCACAGCTATATAAATCTTATGTATTTTATGGGAGTGAAATAAATGCTAAATCTTTTGCTCAACATCATTTTCAGCTCGGCCATCACATTATGGCTCAAGTACGGCGAAACAAAAAACACACATTCTGACACAGTAACAACAATCAACTACCTTATTGCATCTCTCGGCGGTCTTGCAATTTTCTTTATCCGCGGTGGCGCAAACATTCAACAACCTGTGGAAAATTGGATTATGACTGTTGTTCTCGCCATCGTGACAGGCTGTCTTTACCTCGGTACATTCCTACTGATGATTCGTGCTATCATAAGCTCGGGTGCGGGTATGTGTACGTTGTGGAATAAAGCGGCTGTTCTCATTCCTATCTTCACAAGCCTTATTCTCTGGGGCGAAAGTCCTGCGCTTCTCGGCTGGGTCGGTGTTATTCTCACAGTCTCCGCCATCTTCATCGTCAGCTACAAGGGCGGCGCAATCAAGGCGGACAAGTTCCTTATCGCTCTTATGTTCTGCTCAGGTATGGGCTCGACAATGCTGAAGATTTTCCAGAAAACTGTCGATGTTCAGCTTAATGACTTCTTTGTTTTCTGCACATTCACAACATCATTCATCGCATCTCTCATTATGACAATGAAGAAGAGCAAGCTGAGCTTTGCGCCAAAGAATCTCTTTGTCGGCTCGATGGTAGGCGTGGCAAACGTACTGAGTGACGTCTTCATCATGATTGCCCTCACACAGCTTCCTGCAGCTGTTGTATATCCTGTATCTTCTTCCGGCGCTATCTCTTTCATCGCCGTTATGTCGGCTCTGCTCTTTAAGGAACGCATGACGAAAAAGCAGATGTTCGCGCTCGTGCTCACAATCATCGGTATCGTATTGATTAACCTGTAAAAATACGCGGGACATCATAAATGCTGTCCCCTACACAACAGGGAACAGGAGGATTCTTATGGTTTTCAAGACAAACAAAGTGGCAAATACTCTTTGCATCTGCGGATGGATTCTGACAGTAATTTCAGCTGTTTTAGGAGTATTTATCTTCTTAGCCGACCCATATACAAGCATCTCCATCTTCGCTACAACTGCTCTCGGTTTACTTTTGGTAGGCGTTGCCGAAATCATCGAATTGCTTTTCAAGATAGGGAAGTTTGAGCCGGAAAACAAAGAAATCTCAACTTTCCTCGATGAATCCGTAAACGATAAGTAATTTACCGCTCATTTTATACTTAAAGTCATCGCAATATCGCGTAAAAAATCAAACTTGTCCTTGATTTTCCTATGCGTACATATTATACTATTATTGATGGGGACAAAAATGCCCACCATTAAATCAAGCTTTCCCCTCAGGGGGAAGCCCGACAAACAATGTAAAATCCACTTTCACAGAGGAGTATTTATATGAATAACTGCACAAACCGCCGCTACTGCGGCACACTCCGCGAGGAGAATATCGGTGAAAAAGTCACCGTTTATGGCTGGGTAGGTCGTAACCGTAACCTCGGCAGCCT
>JAFYNW010000030.1 GCA_017547995.1 Clostridia bacterium
TACAGCTATGCAGCGGCAAAGAAGATGCTTGAGGACAGCGGTCTTTACGTAAGTACCAGCGGTACTGTGCCGAATAAGAATCACGTTGTCCGCGGACAGAGCGTAGCACCGCTTGCTCAGGTTGAATACGGCTCGACAATCATCATCGAGCTTTCCGACAAAACCCAGAACGCCGCAACTTAGTGTGGGCAACCGCCAGTCACACTTCCGGCACAATTTTATAAATATCCATACCATATTGAAATGAGGTGTTCTTTATGAAGCTCGTTGAAATTATGGGAAGTATAAAAATATTGAAGTCGGTGACTGACCTTGATATTGAAATAAAGGATATTAAATATAACTCGCAAAATGTGGAAAAAGGGGATATTTTCGTCGATATAAATCGAAACTATACCTACATAAATGAAGCTATTAAAAAAGGTGCGCAGTGCATCGTGTGTGATATCATACACGATACTGCTATCCCCTTTATCCTCGTTGAAGACAGTCGTAAAGCCCTTGCGCTCATGTCGAAAAATTACTTCGGCAGGCCTGACGAGCGCCTTGTGATAACGGGCGTTACAGGCACAAACGGCAAGACCTCTGTGTCGACCTTTCTCCGTCATATTCTGGGAGAAAAGGCAGGGCTTATCGGCACAAACGGAAACTTTATCAAAGATAAAATCTATACGGCAAAAAACACCACGCCACAGTCCTACGAGGGCTACAGACTTCTCAAAGAAATGGCCGACAGCGGATGCACCCATTGTGTCATGGAGGTCTCCTCACATGGCCTTGCCCTCGACAGAGTCTACGGCATAAGCTTTGACGCGGCGGTTTTCACAAATCTTACGGGCGACCATATAGATTTTCACGGCAGCTTTGAAAATTACAAAAATGCCAAAACAATGCTTGCCCGTGCGTCACATATAAATATAGTAAATGCCGACGATGATAATTTCGACCATATCAAAAATGCCGTAAAATACAGTATCAAGGATAAAAACACTGACTTTTATGGCGAAAATATTCGATTTTCACACAATAGCACCTCGTACGATATTGTGGTGAAGGGCGAAAGATATGCTGTGAAAATAAGCTCGGTCGGTATATTTACAGTATATAATTCTCTCGCCGCAATAGCCTCGGCAGTTATGCTTGGCATAGATATTGATGAGGCGGTGAAACGGCTTGAGAATGCCAAAACACCCCTCGGCAGATGCGAATACGTGCCGACAGATAACCCTTTTGATATTATGATTGACTTTGCCCATACCCCTGACGGAATGGAAAAGGTCCTTTATATGATGAAAAGCATCGCGAAAGGGAAGGTCATAACAGTTTTCGGCTGCGGCGGTGACAGAGATAAGGGCAAACGTCCTCTTATGGGCAGTATTGCCGCAAAATATTCAGACAAAATTATAATCACCTCGGATAATCCGCGGAGCGAAAAGCCGCTCGGCATAATCTGCGATATTATGGAGGGGATACGGGAAAGCGATGCTGATGCCTGCGTCATTCCCGACAGAAAGGACGCCATATTCTATGCTATGAAAATGGCGGAAAAAGACGATATAGTCCTGCTTTTGGGCAAGGGACACGAGAAATATATCGAAAAAAACGGCATAAAGACATATTTTGACGAGCGTGACGTGGTCGCGCATTATAAATAAAGGTCAGATATAAATCTAAAAGAGAAGGAATGGAAAAATATGGGAAATATGGCAATATCATTCATCATTTCGTTCGTGGTAGCCTATATCATCGGCAAGCCAATCATCAGAAAGCTTCAGCAGATGAAGTTCGGACAGAAAATCCTTGAGGACGGCCCAACGTGGCACATGTCAAAGCAGTATACACCGACAATGGGCGGCTGGATTTTCATCATCTCCATCTTCGTTGCAATTGCGGCGGCTATGGTCATCGCAGGTGACGTAAGCCTTTATTCCGTCGATTTCATCGTGGCGGCTCTCGCTCTCGTTTTCGGCATCATCGGCTCTGTCGACGATATGACAAAAATCAAGAAGAAGCAGAATGCAGGTCTCACACCTGTTCAAAAGCTCCTTCTCCAGATTGGCGCGTCTGCAATCTTCGTTACAGTGCTCCGTAACCTCGGCTATATCGAGCCTGAAATCTTCCTCCCATTCATCAAGGTAACAATTCCTGTCAGCTGGCCGCTCTTCCTCTGTTTTGCGATTTTCGCTATCGTGGGCATCGTAAACGCAGTTAACCTCACAGACGGCATCGACGGCCTTGCGACATCCGTAACAATGGTTGTTACACTCTTCTTCATCGCAGTATACACAATCGGCACAAAGGCAGGTATGGCTGTGCCTGTGAGATTTGCATTCGCACTTCTCGGCGGTCTCCTCGCTTTCTATCTCTATAACAAATTCCCTGCAAGAGTATTTATGGGCGATACAGGCTCTCTCTTCCTCGGCGGCGCTGTGGCAGGTATGGCTTTCGCTATCAATGCTCCTTTTGCAGTTGTAACAGTTGGTATCATCTACGTAATGGAAACAGTTTCCGTTATTCTTCAGGTTGGCTATTTCAAGCTTACACACGGCAAGCGCCTCTTCAAGATGACACCAATCCACCACCACTTTGAAATGTGCGACTGGAGCGAAAAGAAAATCGGTTTCGTCTTCAGCCTCATCACACTTATTATGTCTGTACTCACATTCTTTGGAATGTAGTAGTGTGACCATCCAACCAAACAACAGCACAACCATCGATGGCTCTTTTTCCGCCAATAACGGCGAAAAATCCTCGTTAATACACAAAGTATTGCCTGCGGCTTTTAGTCGTTCCGGCGAAAAAATATCTCATCGCTGATTATACCCTGTCCGGTCGGATGGCCACAAAGGGTTTAATCATGTTGTAATTGAACCGTAATTGGAGGTTTTTGATATAGAAAATCGTGAAAGAAAAATAAAACCGTCAAGAATGGATGAAAGCATGCTCTTCATCGTCGTTATGCTGGTCGGCATCGGTCTCGTTATGCTTTATTCGGCAGGCTATGCAACGGCCGCCAATAAAACGGCAATGGGCAATGACCCTCATTACTTCGTGAAGAATCAGGGCATGTATGCAATAATCGGCTTTATCGGCCTTTACGTTGCCTCCAGATTTGACTATCATTTATATGCAAAGTTTAACCCGATAATCGCGATGGGTACGCTTGTGCTCATGTACCTCACACCGTTTATCGGTACGTCCGTCAAGGGCGCAAGACGCTGGCTTTTCGGCTTCCAGCCATCTGAGTTTGCAAAGTTTGCCATCATCATTTTCTTTGCGACAATGATGTGCAAAATGGGCAAAAAGCGAATGAAAACCTTCGGCTGGGGCTTCTGTTTCTACCTCGGCTGTCTCGGTGTGCTTCTCGGCTCCCTCGTTCTGCAGAAGCACCTTTCTGCTATTATGATTATCAGCGTAACCTGCGGCATTATGATGTATGTCGGCGGCACACAGTTTATTTATCTGCTCGGTCTTGTGGGCCTCGGCGTTGCCGGTGTTGCCGCATACGTGCTTAAAAATCCATACGCAATGAGCCGTATCAACGTATGGCTCGACCCATTCTCCGATTTCCGCGGAGCAGGCTGGCAGGCGTCACAGTCCTGGATGGCAATTTCCTCAGGTGGCTTATGGGGCATGGGCTTAGGTCAGGGCAGACAGAAGCATCTGTTTTTGCCTGAACCTGCAAACGACTTTATTTTCTCGGTTATTTGTGAAGAACTTGGCTTCGTGGGCGCAATGCTTGTGCTCATGGTTTTCGCCTTTTTCATAATCAGAGGCTTTGTAATTGCCATCAAGGCGGCCGATAAGTTTGGCACCCTCATTGCGACGGGTATCACAACCCATATCGGCCTGCAGATTATAATGAACATCTTCGTTGTAAGCGGTATTATGCCTGTTACAGGTATTTCCCTGCCGTTTTTCAGCTACGGCGGTACGTCCCTTGTCGTATTGCTGTGCGAGGTAGGTGTTCTGCTCAATATTTCCCGATTCAAAGCTCAGCTCAAGGAGGATGAATAATGAAAATACTTTTCACAGGCGGTGGCACAGCAGGTCACGTAAATCCTGCACTTGCCACAGCAAAATATATCAGAGAGCTTGACGAAACTGTCGAAATCCGCTTTGCAGGCGCAAAGGGCGGCATCGAAGAAAAGCTCGTCAAGAGAGAGGGCTTCCACCTCTATACCTACGAAGTTAAGGGCATCCAGAGAAGCCTTTCTCCAAAGGGTATCATCACAAACCTCACACGCATCAAAAACGTCCTCGCATCTGTAAACAAAGCGAAGAAGGACCTTACTGTATGGCGCCCTGACGTAATCATCGGCACAGGCGGCTATGCAAGCTTCCCTATGGTTTACGCAGGTGCAAAAATGGGCATCAAAACAGCTATGCTCGAAGTAAACGCATACCCTGGTGTTGCCGTTAAGTACCTTTCCGGTATGGTTGACAGCGTTATGATAAGCTTCAGAGAAACAGAAAAGCTTATTCCAAAGGCAAAGAAGACTGTTTTCACAGGCTCGCCAATCAGAGGTGACATCATCAATGCTGACGGCTCCAATGTAAAAATGGAAATCTTTGGAAATGATAAGCCTCTCCTTCTCTCCTTCTGGGGCTCTGTGGGCGCACAGTATATGAATGAAAAAATGTGCGATTTCATCAAGCTCGTCGAAGAAGAACAGCTCTTCAACGTCGTTCACGCAACAGGTGCTGAAGCATATCAGTGGATGCCTCCTATGCTCAGGGAAAAGGGCATCGACGTTGATAAGATGAAGAACGTCCGTCTTATGGAATACATCTACGATATGGGCGAAAAAATGGCAGGTGCAGACGTAATCATGTGCCGCGGCGGTGCTTCCAGCCTTGCTGAAGTATGTGCTGCAGGCAAGCCTTCCGTAATCGCTCCATCCCCATACGTAACGGACAACCATCAGGAAAAGAATGCCCGTGTTATCGAGAAAAACGGCGCGGCTGTCGTGCTTCTTGAAAAGCAGATCAGCGGCAAGGATATGTACGATACAGTAAAGGGTATCATACTCGACAAGGCGAAAATGGCAGAAATGGGCAAGAATGCCAAGAAAATGGCTGTTACAGACGGCACAGAAAAGATTTTCAAGGAAATCATGCGCCTCTACGAAGAATCACAGCGCGGATAAGAATGTGAATTGACTTCGTCGTGAATCGGCTTGCGCCATGAATTGAGCTGAAGCTCGTGAATTGTTCCTGCGGAACATTACGGTGTGAGGCAAGCTCACATTCAATAGGGATATACCTATCCAATGCGCCGCAGGCACCTCAATGCACGAAAGTGCAATTCATGCGTGTAAACGCGATTCATGAAACCGTCACGGTTTCGATTCATGCATTTATGCAATTCATTTTATTCCTCTATATTCACATAATCTCATACCACGGCATAGTATATTCCATAAATACAGTGCCGAGGTGAAATTATGAGCAAACTTATCATAGATGGCTGCCGCAGTCTTTCGGGAAGCGTAAGCGTGAACGGTGCGAAAAACAGCGTACTGCCCATTCTTGCTGCTACCCTGATAAATGCCGGCGAAAATATTATACATAACTGTCCCGACCTCAAGGATGTGGATTCTGCCATAAACATATTACACCATCTGGGTTGTAAAGTCAGGCGCGAAGGCAAGACTGTAATCGTGGACAGCTCTACTATTACAAGATATGATATCCCCGATAATCTCATGCGTGAGATGCGGTCGTCGGTGATATTTTTAGGGCCTGTCCTCGCACGGTGCGGCAAAAGCTCGATGAGTTTTCCGGGCGGTTGTGAGCTTGGGCCGAGACCGATTGATTTACATATCGATGCCGTGAAAAAGCTTGGTGCCGACGTTATGGAAAGCGGCGGAAAGCTTGAATGTACCGCAGGAAAAATGACGGGCAAGGATATCATGCTGTCCTTTCCGAGCGTTGGAGCAACAGAGAATATAATTCTGCTTGCAACAGCCTGCCACGGCAGGACGAGAATCAAAAATGCAGCTCAGGAGCCTGAGATTGACGACCTTATCGCCTTTGTCAACAAGGCAGGGGGAATGGTCGCAAGACGGGGCAGTGAAATCGAGATTATCGGTACGCAGACCCGTGAGAATACCGAGCATAAAATTATGCCTGACCGCATAGAAACGGCCACTTATATGTGTATGGGTGCGGCTGTCGGCGGTGATATTGAGATAAAGAACACTTGTCCACACCATGTGGAAACAATTACGGAGGCCCTGACTCAGGCGGGCTGTGAAATCGTCGCAGGGACAGATTTCATCCGTCTTAAACGGGATAAAATATTAGGCAGCACAAAGCCTGTGCGTACCATGCCCTATCCGGGATTTCCCACAGACGCGCAGGCACCTCTTATGGCGGCTATGCTCAAAGCGCGTGGCTCGACCATATTTCTGGAAACTATATTTGAAAACAGATACCGCCACGTAAACGAGCTTATGAGAATGGGCGCAGATATCAAGGTGGCGGGCAGAGTGGCTGTCGTTGAAGGAGTCACAAAATTATTCGGCACAAAGGTCAGGGTGACAGACCTGCGGGGCGGCGCGGCAATGTGTATTGCGGCAATGAGCGCCCTCGGCAGAAGTGAGATTGAGGACGTATTCCATATCGACAGAGGATATGAGAAGATTGAAAATGTTATCAACGCTCTGGGCGGAAAAGCAATAAGGGAATAATGCGGTTTTTATAACCGCTCAAGGAGAAAATTATGGAAAGAAGAAGACGCAAAAGAAGACGGGACGTCTGGCTCGGCTTCAGCATATTGCTCAAAATCATGGGCGCGTGCGTGATATGCTGTGCAATATTCTTTGCGATGACAGTCTTTTTTAAGATACAGAGAATCACGGTGACGGGCGATAACCCATACTCAAACGAGGACGTTATCGCGGCATCGGGCATCGAAACGGGGGAGAATACCTTCTTCCTCAATAAGTTTGCAGCCATCGCGAAAATCTATCAGGAATGTCCGTATATCGACACAATCGTTATGCGCAGACACCTGCCGAGTGAGCTTGAAATCGCAGTCACAAAATGCATCGGCATAGCGCAGATTGAGTTTGAGGGCTTCAACTATATCATCGACAAAAACGGCAAGATTCTTGCCAAAAAGGAAGCAAGCGACGCAAACCGTTATATCAACGTGCTGGGGTGTGAGCCAAACACCATGGAAATAGGCAAATACATAGATTTTTTACAAAAAGAAAAGGAAAAAACCCTGCTTAACGTATTGCTTATGGCACAAAAATATGGTATAATTGAACAGATAGAAAATGTAAATATTGACAAGTTATATAATCTCACTTTCGAGTACACAGACAGGTTTACAGTCGTGCTCGGTTCGGCAGAAAAAATGGAGGACAAGTTCAAGCTGCTCCTTGCAGTTGAAGGTGAGCTCGCCCTTGCCGAAAGAGGTACAATAGACATTTCAGATACGGAAAATATCCGTTTTCGTCCAAAATAAATTAAAAATCAAGGTGGAGGAAGTTTTATGGGTTTCGAATTTGACACAGGCGTTGAATCTAATGTAAATATTAAAGTTATCGGTGTTGGCGGCGCAGGCGGCAACGCTGTAAACAGAATGATCACATCCGGTCTCCGTGGTATCGACTTTATCGCTATCAACACAGACAAGCAGGCTCTCGATTATTCTGCATCCACAATCAAGCTCCAGATCGGTGAAAAGATCACAAAGGGTCTCGGTGCAGGCTCCAATCCTGAAATCGGCTGCAAGGCTGCTCAGGAATCTGAAGACGATATCCGTGCTCTTCTCGAAGGCTCCAACATGGTCTTCATCACAGCAGGTATGGGCGGCGGCACAGGCACAGGCGGTGCTCCTGTTGTTGCTAAAATCGCAAAGGAAATGGGCATCCTCACAGTTGGCGTTGTAACAAAGCCATTCAGCTTCGAAGGCAGAAAGCGTACAGACCACGCTGTTATGGGTATCGGCAATCTCAAGGACAACGTTGACGCTCTCATCGTTATCCCTAACGACAGACTCAAGCTCGTTTCCACACAGAAGATCACATTCCAGAACGCATTCGAAATTGCAGACGGCGTTCTCCGTCAGGCTGTACAGAGCATCTCCGAGCTCATCACAGTTCCTGGCCTCATCAATCTCGACTTTGCTGACGTTTGCACAGTAATGAAGAGCGCAGGCTACGCTCATATGGGTATGGGCAGAGCAGGCGGCAAGGATAAGGCTGAAGTTGCTGCTAACATGGCTATCCAGTCCCCACTCCTCGAAACATCCATCGCTGGTGCACGCGGCGTTCTCATCAATATCACAGGTTCTCCTGACCTCGGCCTCGACGAAATCGACGTTGCGGCTTCCATGGTAAGAGAAGCAGCTCACCCAGATGCACACATCATCTTCGGTGCTGCTATCGACGAAGACCTCGAAGACGAAATCCACATCACTGTTATCGCAACAGGCTTCGACGAACAGAAGACTTCTGCTGCTGACGGTCTCTTCACAAACGTACTCAACAAGGCTGCTGAAGCTCCAAAGGCTGAGCCAGCTCCGGTTGCTGCTCCTGTACAGGAAGCTCCAAAGGCAGAAGAAAAGGTAGCAGAAGAAGTTGCAGACGAACAGCCAAAGACAAATAACGAAACTAAGGATATTGAACTTGATGACTTTGATGAAATCATCAAGATGTTCCAGAGAAAGACAAGATAAGACTTAACGAAAAAACAATAGGGCGGAGCACATCCGCCCTTTATTCGGGAAAGGGGGTCATTTTTTGATCAATTTTTACAAATCTGCAGGCAGCAGCATAAGAGAGATCGAAGAATACGAAGAAGGTGCGTGGATTAACCTTATAAACCCCACAGAAGAAGAAATATATATGGCAAGCCGTTTTGCAGAGGCTGAAATAGTCTTTGTAAAAGCCGCGCTGGACGATGAAGAAACTTCACGTATCGAAACGGAAGAAGAACAGACTCTCATCATCATCGACGTACCTATGGCAGAAAAGGAAGAGGACGGCACAGTCGTTTTCTCCACACTTCCACTTGGCGTCGTAATGACGAAGAAGGGCATCATCACAGTAGCTCTTAAAGAGACCTCCGTTATCTCCGACTTCAAAAACGGCATCATCCGCGGTGTCGATACACGTCAGAAGACAAGATTCCTGCTCCTGCTTATGCTGAGAGCGGCAAACAGATACCTCTTCCATCTGCGTCAGATTGAAAAGGCATCCGACCGAAGCGAGGACGAGCTCTATAAATCCCAGAGAAATCAGGAAATCGTTCAGCTCCTCAATCTTGAAAAGTCCCTCGTTTACTTCTCGGCTTCTCTTAAATCTTCCGAAGCGACTCTCGAAAAGCTTCTCCGCGGCCGCATCATCAAGCTTTATGATGAAGACCAGGAGCTTCTCGAAGACGTTATCATCGAGTTTAAGCAGGCTATCGAAATGGCTGACATCTATACTCACACGCTCAACAGCACAATGGACGCCTACGCTTCCATCATTTCGAATAATATGAACCAGATCATGAAGGTCCTCACACTTATGACAATCTTCATGACAATCCCAACGATTATCTTCAGCTATTACGGCATGAACGTAACAAATCTGCCGATAGCAAACTCTGTATTCCCGATAATCATTTCCCTCGTGGCAATTGGTATTATCTGGATATTCCTTAAAAAGCGCGACATTTACTAAGGTGAATACTATGCTTCTTAAAGAGCTTCGCGAACAGGTCGTTTTTTACGGCAATCAGATGATTAAAAGTCAGCTCACAATGAACACAGGCGGCAATATTTCCGCCCGTGACAGAAAGTCGGGGCTTATCGCCATCAAGCCGACCTCCAAGCATTACGAGCTGCTTAAGCCTGAGGATATCACAGTAATCGATATCGACGGCAATATAATCGAAGGCGGGTACAAGCCTTCAAGCGAATGGCGTATGCACGCCGCTATCTATAAGAAATATCCAAGAGTCTGCGGCATCGTCCATTGTCATTCGATTTATGCGACGGCTATGGCGGTGGCTGACGAGGAAATCCCCCTCATCAATCACGAGCTTTGTATGTACTGCAGTGAGCCTGTCCGAGTAATGCCTTTTGCAATGCCTGGCACAGACCAGCTTGGCGATTCTGCCCTTGAGGGTATGGCTGTCGGCAACAACGTGGCTCTGCTCAAGAATCACGGCACGGTTGCTATGGGTGCATCTCTCTGGCACGCATTTGATGCGGCTTGCGCACTCGAGCAGGCGGCAAATGCCTATTTCATTGCCAAGCAGATGGGCAAGGTGCACGTGCTTCCTGAGGAAGGAAGAAACAAGCTCCGTACCTACGACCCTCTTATGGGTGAAGATACAGGCGGCGAAGGCGAAATCCGCGCTGTATAAATACCTCTTTACACGCCTCCACTTGTCAGGGGAGGGGGACCATCGTAACGATGGTGGAGGGGTAGTAACCTTATTATAATAAAAAAACAATATACCCAGGAAAAAGCAGGCATAGTCCTGCTTTTTGCGAAAGGAAATCAAATGATATATATTTTTCTGTTTATAGCCTTTCTTGCCTGCGATATGTGGGTGAAAAACTGGACCCTCACTGTGCTCAAGGAAGTGGGCAGCATGGAGGTACTCCCAAAGCTTCTCGCTCTCACTTACGCGGAAAATAAAGGCGCGGCATTCAGTATGCTTTCGGGCGCAAGATGGTTTTTCGTCATCGCGGCACTTGCTTTTGTCATCGCACTCATCGTGATGTACAAGAAAAACCACTTCGTCAACTGGTGGAGCAAGCTCGGCGCAGTTATGGTGGCGGCAGGTGCCATCGGCAACGCAATCGACCGTATGCGCTATGGCTTCGTGGTCGATATGTTCGAGTTTCTCTTTGTAAAGTTTGCCATCTTCAACGTGGCTGACGTCTTTATCACAATAGGCGCTGTGATTTTCTGCCTCTACATCTTCGTCAGCGAAATGGACGAGCAGAAGAAAAAGAAGTCTGAGCCTGACGTAATTCAGGTGGCGGACACAGAGGAATACACAGAAACTGCCGAAGCGGAAGCAGAGCTCAAGGAAGACGAGGTAAAGACTGATGAATAAGCTTATCGTCGAATCCGCCTTTGCAGGCAAGCGAATTGACGCGTTTATCGCGGAAAACGTAGAAAATATGTCCCGTAATGCCTGTGTAAACCTCATCGAAGAGGGCAATATCACAGTCAACGGCAAGAATATAAAGAAGAATTACAAGGTGAGTGAGGGTGACGTTGTGGAAATCACAATGCCTGAGCTCAAGCCATACGAAGCCATTCCGCAGAAGATGGACCTTGATATCCGTTACGAAGACAAAGACGTGCTTGTCATCAACAAGCCGAAGGGAATGGTTGTCCATCCTGCCCCTGGCAACGAGGACGGCACACTTGTAAACGCGCTCCTCGATTACTGCAAGGAGGACCTTTCGGGCATTGGCGGCGTACAGCGTCCGGGCATCGTACACCGTATCGACAAGGAAACAAGCGGTCTGCTCATCGTTGCGAAAAACGATATGGCCCACAGACATCTTTCCGACCAGCTCAAGACACGCACACTCAGCCGTAAATATTACGCTCTCGTCCTCGGCAATATAAAGGAGGACAGCGGCACGATTGACGCGCCTATCGGCAGAAGCTTAAAAGACCGCAAGAAGATGGCGATTATCGCAAACGGCAGAGATGCCGTGACACATTTCAGGGTGCTTGCCCGTTTTGTAGGCTACACGCTTGTGGAATGTAAGTTGCAGACAGGCCGCACACATCAGATTCGCGTACACATGGCACATATCCATCACCCTATCGCGGGCGATAACGTCTACGGCAACAAGACCGATAAGTCGGGCATCGACGGACAGTGCCTCCACGCAAAGGAATTGGAGTTTATCCACCCTGCAACTGAGGAAAATATTCACGTGGAATGTCCTCTGCCTGAATATTTTGAAACCTTTTTGAAAAAATTAAAGCCTTTGGAGTAAGATATGAAAAAGTTTGACGGTATGCTCATTCTGTCCGATATGGACGGCACTCTCCTCGACAGCGAAAAGAAAATCAGCGAAGAAAATATCAGGGCGATTCAGTATTTTGTCGATAACGGCGGCAAGTTTTCTCTTGCTACAGGCCGCTCGAAGAGCTCGATGGAATATTACGTCCAGCATCTTCCGATAAACGCTCCCGTCGTCGTCTATAACGGCGCAGGTGTTTACGATTTCAAGGCGGACAAGTTCGTTTTCCAGAAGTATATGGACGATACCTGCATCGCTTTCATAGATGATATCTGCAGAGAGTTTCCTTTTGTCGCAGGCGAGGTTTATCTCGATTTCACAGAGTTTGTCGTCAACGGCAACGAAATCACAGACTGGCATTTCAAGCAGATTCGCCTTCCTATGATTGAAAAGAAGTCGACGGAAATCCCTCTCCCTTGGGTTAAAATCAACTTCTGTATCCCAGCTGAAAGAATCGACGAGGTTGAGGCTTATGCGCTTGAAAAACATTCAAAATGGTTCTTCCAGCGCTCGGGCAGCCGCTTCCTTGAGGCTATGAGCAAGGGTGTGGACAAGGGCACAGGCGCTCTCGAAGTGTGCAAGGCAGAGAATATCGATCCGAAGTATCTCTTTACAATCGGCGACCACCTCAACGATATCGAGCTTATCGAGGCTGCAGGCATCTCATTCTGCCCTGCAAACTCTCAGGATAAAATCAAGGAAATGGCCGACGTCATCGTGACAGACAATAACAACAGCGCACTTGCAAGCATGATTGACTGGCTCGATAAAAAGTTCTAAAAAATAAAAGTCTTCCGTAAATGGAAGACTTTTTTTATGCCTTAAAGTGTGAATTGTCCGCTTTGTGTGAAGACTGTTTTGCCTTTTGCAACGGTTTCCATGTCGTTTTCCGTTGTCAGAAGGAGAATATTCTTGTGCTTGATTTTGTCTGTCACAAGGGAAAGCACCGCGGAAGCATCCTCTCTGTCGTTGATGATGATATAGTCCACGTTGCCGGCGTCATAGCTTAAATCCTTGATAAGCTTGTCGGAAAGCATCGCAGAATCTGCCTGAGTGAGATTGAGGAGAGTCTTGCCGCTCGGTGTGATGATGATTTGGCCGTAAGCCTCCTTTTCGCCATCAAAAGCAAAGCCGGAAACCTGCAAATCGTTTACCATATAGTGAGAATCATTGCCCGTTACAACGCTGTTGACTTCAAGATTTTCCACAGGCTTTGAATAAAACGTCGCCTTTGCGTTGTATTCCTTATCGAATGCAAAAGCAGTTTCACCGGCTGTGACTACAAAGCCTTCGCCGCCATCATAAAGCACCTTTTCGCTCCTGAGGGGAATAAGCGAGGAAGAAAAGCCGAGAAGTACAAGGAAAGAGCCGATGAAATAAAGAGACGTATAATCTGCCATCACAGGCTGGAAGAGATAATATTTTACAACGTAATAGTGGGAAACGATGGATGCCGCAGAGAAAAGCACAGCGAGAGAAATCATCCAGAGATAGATATTGCCGCTGACCTTCTTGAAGTTGGATGCCGAGATGAAGTAGAAGCCGAGCATGATGAAGAGGGCGGCAAGGACTTCAAACGCAAAAAGGGAGATGTTAGGGAATCTGATGTTGTTGCGGTAAATGCTGAGGAGAATGAGCACCGCAGGAAGCACCACCGCACAGGAAAGAAGGTCGGACATAGCGTTTCTCACAGGCACAAGGGCGAGGAGGAAATATATTGCCGCAACGATTGCCGAAATTGCGAAGGTCTTTTCAAAGAAGCCTGCACCGTATGACGTAAAGCCGAGGAATGCCGAAACAAGAATCACAGCCATGCCCACGAGAATGAGAATCTTGTCGATAAGTCTGAGCTTGTGGGAAAGGCGCGAGCGTGAAAACTCATTCTTTGTGAAAAGGTAGCCAAGAGAAGCAAAAAGAATGATGAGCCCCGTCATAATGCCGATTGAAAGGTTGGCACTGCTTAGCACAACGCCCGTATAGCCGTCGTAGTGCTTATAGAAAATATCACCTCTCATATATCCGATGCCGCCGCCGATAAGCAGGGAGAGGACAACGAGAAGATTTGCCTTTATCTTTTTCATAAAATCACTCCAATGTGAATAAATTTATTGTAACCATATAATTATATCACAGTTCAAATGAAAATTCTATGTTTTTAGAGAAAATAAAGGAGTAATTATGAAAAAAATCACCCTTCTGCTGATGATTTGCTTTGTGCTGACCAACTTTGCTGAATTGCGTCAGCTTTTTGCCCATGAAGACACGTATACCATACGAGAATATACGACCTCCGCTATAGAAACTCCCACCGAAAGCGAAAAGCGGACAAGTGGATATGATGAAAGCAACGAAATTACCCTTTGCCATAACGGCGAGGTGCTGACGATAAGCCTCCACGATTATCTCTACGGCGTGCTGTGTGCCGAGATTCCGGCCAGCTTCCCCGTTGAAGCCATCAGGGCACAGACAGTTGCCGCCCGTACTTACACACTCAATAAGCTTTACCGATATGAGCAAGGCTATGAAATCGCAGAAAGCCACAATGGCGCACAACTTTGCTCGGATTCCGCCCATTGCAAGGGATATACAGATAAGACTGCGGAGGAAATGTGGGGCGATGACGGGGAAAGCTATCGTAATAAGCTTGAAAATGCAATTTATGACACAGATGGGCAGTATATTTCCTACGATAATCAGCCTATCGTTGCCGTTTTCCATGCCGCATCGGGAAAAATGACCGAGAATGCCAGCGACGTCTGGGGCGGTGATTACCCCTATCTCGTCAGCACGGAAAGCTATGGCGGCGAGGATTCGCCTAAGTTTCACGGCGAGGTGCGGGTGCCTGCTGCCGACCTTATAAAGAAAATCACCGAAGCCACAGGCAAAAAGTTTGAGCTTGTGGACGGCTATTGGATAGGCAAAACCGAGCGGAGCGAGGCTGGGGGTGTCAAGACCATCGTCATAGGCGGTGAGACCTTTTCAGGCGGTGAAATCCGAAGTATTTTCGCCCTTAATTCAACAAATTTCACCATTACGTATGACGATGGTAATTTCGTTTTCACAACGACAGGCTACGGCCATTGCGTGGGAATGAGCCA
>JAFYNW010000284.1 GCA_017547995.1 Clostridia bacterium
AATGCCGTACCATACATATCTTTTCTCCATTATAACACAAAAGACCGCCCTTGTGGACGGTCTTTGTAAAATTATTTTTTAATGTAATCTCTCAATGGGGACTCAATTACTTAACTGTGATAGCTGTGATGTGTGGGTTAACACCTTCGTACCAGTAGAGGAAGCCTTCCATGTCGATTACGTCGCCAACATTGAGGCCCTGAGCAGCCTTGTAAACGTCAGTTATGGAATCTGTGAGGTAGGATTCAACTGTGAATGTGTATGTTGTGCCGTCGAGGGAAACATTGAAGTAGATGTCGTCGCCTTCCTGACCGGAGCCATCCCACTTGTAGAGGAATGCTGCGTCGCCTTCGGAAGCTTCAACTGTCATACCCTTGAAGGATACGAACATATTCTGCTTTTCAACGAGTTCGTCAGAGCCGAGAAGAGCTGTTACGTCTGTAGCTTCTGCGATGTATTCGCCTTCGAGGATTTCGAATGTAGCGTCAATGATTTCAACTTCGCCAGCCCATTCAGCCTTGTAGCCTGTTACCTTGATCTTTGTGCCTGTTGGAATCTTAGCATAGTCATCTTCGGAGCAAGCCATTTCGTATACGAAATAAGCGCCGTCCTTATCCTGGAGATATACTGTAGCCTTATCTTCCCACCAGGACTGCTTGCCCTGAACGAAAGCTTCGATAACTACTTCGCTGTCGAGTTCAGCAGCTGCGTAGTCAGCGTATGTCATAACGCCTTCGCCCTTAGCGTGGATATCAACTTCTGCTTCTGTTGCTGCTTCAGTAGCTGCTGTTGTAGCTTCTGTAGCCGCTGTTGTGCTTTCAGTAGCTGCAGTTGTTGCTTCTTCCTTAGCGGAGCAACCTGCGAACATAGCAAGCATCATTACAAGAGCAAGTGTCATTGCAATAAACTTCTTCATTTTTCTTTTTCTCCTTTTTGTTTCACATCACCCACATAGATCATCAGCACAATTCTGAGCGGCTCTTTTTCCGCCATTTATGAAGAAAAATCCTCGTTAAGGCACAAAGCCTTGCCTGCGGCTTTTATCCATTCTGTCGAAAAAATATCTCGCTGATAATTATGCCCTGATCTATGCAGGCGACGTGTTATTTCTTATCATAGCCGGACTTTCTGTCCATGGCCAAAAGATATTATACACCATTTTGAAAATAAATCAAGAATTGTTAATACTTTGACATAAAGTGTCATATTGTATCAGCGATGCATTGGATAAGGTGGCTCACTTGCAACAATCCCGTAGGGGACATTCACGAATGTCCCACGGACGAGCAATGCTCGCCCCTACGGTTTAATGAATAATGAATGGTGAATAATGAAGAATTATTGTATCAGCAATGCATTGATTAAGCGGTACGTTGTAAACACCGTCCCCTACGGATTTGTAGTGTGGGACTTGCCGACACACCGCCCTATTCAATGTGACTTGTCACACATTAACGTTGCCCTGAGCAACACTTCATGGCGCCAGCCGCTTCACTTCTTCATTTGCGTAGCAAACTTCACTTTGCCGAAGGCAAAACTAAAAAGCACCCCTTGCGGAGTGCCTTTCACTTTAGTTTTTCTTTTTCATTTTATCCTTCGCCACGTATGCGATGATGCACAGCCATACGAAAGCAAGTCCGCCGAGGAGCATCTTGCTTGTTGTCGGCAATGGGCCTAAATCCTCACTGCCGCCCTGTGCAGTCTTAATCTGGTCGAGGCGGTAAAGTGAATTGGTTTCGTCGTAAAGCTTCGCCATATAGTCCTCGTCAACCGTCTGCTTACGGCGGACAGACTTGGCCACGCTTTCAATCATCGAGCCTGCCGCATCACGCAGGGAGGCAGAGCCGTTGAAAACAGGAGTTACGAAGGTGTTTTCAGTATTATCAATAAGCAACTTGGTTGCCTTAAGCTTGATATCATAGTAATGCTCGTTGTCTTCGCCCTCGCGTGAGAGATAGTCGAGATATTCCGCGCTCTGCTGAGCCTTTGTTGTGACAGGGGCATAGCCTTCTGTGCCAGAATATGCAATCTGCACCTCGTTTGTCAGCATATACTGAGCGAAAAGCCATGAAGCAAGCACTTCGCCCTCGTCCTCCTTATTGAAGATACACATGGAAGGACCCTGAGAAATCATCTGCGGATTTTCCGTATCAAACTGCGGAATGGCTCTTACCGCCGTTTCAAACTCGACAAACTTATCCTCGGCAATGTCGGAAAGTGGGGCATGGGAGCCCATCCAGGTTGCGCCTGCAGTCGAGTCGATGGCAAAGATACACTGACCTGCGTTGAGGAAGTTTGCAGGATAGCTTGAAATCTTGAAGGTGGAGAATGCACCCGTCTTTACGTGGTCGGCAATACCATAGAGGAGTTCCTTTGTGGTATCGTTGAAGATGCCGATTTCACCCGCATCTGTGGAATATTCAGCGCCCTTCTGACGGAGCATCTGAATCATCATATTGTCGGTCGACTTATAGATAAACGGAATCATAACCTGCTGACCGTTGACCTTATATGTGCCGTCGGCATTCTTTTCGGCCGCCTTGTCGGCAACCTCCCACACGAAATCCCACGTCAATTCGTCAGGCAATTCATAGCCCATCTGGTTGAGATAGGTCACGTTGATATAGCACGCCTCTGTCGAGCGCATATATGGGATAGCGTAATGGATATCGTTAATCTTACATTCCTCGAGGAATTTCGGCACGATTTCATCATAAGCAGGCCCGTCAAACAAGAGTTCACTGCCGCCGAGGCCGTATTTTTCATCGGCAAACAGAGTGTCAAGCGGCACGACTGTGTTTGCGCCCGTCATATAGGTCGCAATATGGTCAGGGTAGGTGATACACACGTTAGGCGTTGTATTCGTTGCGATATTTGTGATAACGTCGTTATAAATGCGGCCGTAGTCTGTGTAAAGACGGAGATTTACCTTGATATTAGGGTAAAGCTTCTGGAAATCCTCGATAGCCTTTTCATAGATATCGGTCTGCAGCTTGTTGGTATCGTTTTTCGCCCAGAATGTGATTTCGTAGTTTTTGCTCATATCGAATGTGTCAGGCACTTCGAAGGTGGCAAGACCCACCGAGCCATGGCAGGCGGAAAGAAGCGGTGTCACCGCGATAACGAGGGCGAGGAGAAGGGAAAGCTTGCGTTTCATCATCCTTTTGTGCCTCCTCTCGATACGCCTTCCATGATTTTCTTGCGGAAAATGAGGAAAAGCACGATAAGCGGAATGGAAATGACCACAACCGATGCCATCATGGCAGGAATGTTTTCGCGTCCCAGACCGTTTTCACGGATTTCCTGAATACCGTTGGACACGAGGAAATAGCCTACGTCGTCTGTGATGAGGCGAGGCCATACGTAGGAATTCCAGCATTCAATCACTTTGAGAATGGTAATGGTCACCACAGTTGGTCTGCAAATCGGCAGAAGCACCTTGAAAAGATACTTGAGGTCGCTTGTGCCGTCCACCTTTGCCGCATAGTAAAGCTCATCAGGCACCTGCGCAAAGTTTTCCTTGAGAAGATAGATATAGAAAACCGAGGTGACAGATGGGAGAATGAGGCCTGTGAAGGTGTTTCTCAGGTCGAGATTTGTTATCGTTACGAAGTTTGTAATGACGACAAGCTCGCTTGGAATCATCATGAGGGAGAGAAAGAGAGTGAATGCCGTGTCCTTGCCCTTGAAGTCGAGACGGGCAAAGGCGAAAGCGGCAAAAACTGTGACGATGAGCATAAGCCCTGTTGTCAGGACTGTGAAAAGGAGGGTGTTGAAGAGATAGTCCGCCAGAGGGACGGAGGTAAACACCTCTTTGTAATTTTCAAAGGTTGGGGCGAGGGTAAAGAGGGTTGGAATATATTCCGAGTTATAGGCGCTGTAGCTTTTTACAGAGGTGAGCACCATCCAGTAAAAAGGGAAAAGCACCATAACAGCCCACAAACCGAGAAAGGCGTAGGTAACACCCTTGCCAACCTTGTGTTTTGTCAGTGATTTCTTGTAATTTTCCATAAAGTAAGTCCTTTATATGAATGAATTGATGCATAGCATCATGAATTGCATCAAAGATGCATTGAGGTGTGAGGCAAGCTCACATTTATTAAGCGGACCGCCGAGGGCGTCGGTCCCTACAATTTCGTAGGGGAGGGTTTCCATGCCCTCCCGCAAGACCTCAGGTCGTCCTGTTTAATAGCGTCGCAGACACCACAATGTTGCCTGCAACAATTCATGAAACGCAGTTTCGATTCATGCACAGAATGTGCGATTCATGTACGTAGTACAATTCACTCGCCATTTAATAATGTACGTTTTTCTTGCTGATAATCAGGTTGATGCAGGTGATGGTCAGCACGATGGCAAAGAGGATGATTGCCGCGGAGGACGCGAAGGACGGATAGCCGCCCGAATTGCCGTACAGCATATCGTAGACGTAGCCCACGATGGTATTCATCTCACTTGCGTTGAGGTCTGTGCCGAAAAGTGCAACGGCATCGGAATATGCCTTGAAAGCGCCGATAAAGCCTGTGATGATGAGATAAAACAGGGTAGGGGAAATCATAGGCACTGTGATTCTGGTGAAAATGCGCCACTTGGAAGTGCCGTCCACCTTGGCCGCGTTGTAGTAGTCCTTATTGACAGAGGCAAGGGCGCTTGTGAGAATGAGAATCTTGAATGGCAATACCACCCAGATTGTATAGATGCTGAGTACAAGCATCTTCGCCCAGTAAGGACCGCCGATAAAGTCGATTGGCGCGATGCCGAAGACGCTCAAAACAAGATTCATCAGGCCGTCTGTGTACGGAGTCTGCTTGAAGAGAATCATAAAGACGAGACCGACCGCCAGAGTATTCGTCACGTAAGGCAGGAAGTAAATCGTCTGGAAAAGCTCGCGGAGTTTTTCAACCGAGCTTAAAAGCACCGAAATCACAAGAGCAAGTGCTGTGGAAATCGGCACTGTAATCATAACGAGA
>JAFYNW010000285.1 GCA_017547995.1 Clostridia bacterium
CAGTTCATTTCGATAGGATCCATGTGAATTACGAACGGCATGTGGAGGACTTCGGAGATTTCACGCTCTGCATTGTCAATCTGATCGTGAGCTTCGAGGACGTTACAGTCGGCAGGCACTTCCATATGAGCTGAGCCCATCATTCTGCCTGGGCCGTAATCGTGGATAATCATATCGTGAACACCGATGCAGATAGGATAGTTGTGGAGAATTCTATGAATTTCATCGACGATTTCTCTGTCAGGCACACCGCCTAGGAGAGGCTCGAGAGTTTCCATTGCGATTTTATACCCTGCGTAGAGGATGAAAAGGCCTACGAAGAGACCGAGCCAGCCGTCGACGTTTACGCTGAAAATCTTTGCAACAACCATACCGATTGCAGTTGCCGCTGTGGAAATACAGTCGCTCTTGCTGTCTGCTTCAGCCGCGATAAGGCTTGTGGAGTTGATTTTTCTGCCGATGTTGCTGTAGAAATTGCCCATCCAGAACTTTATAGCGATGGACGCCACAAGACCGATAACAACAAACCAGTTGAATTCGATTGGCTCAGGTGTGATTATTTTGGAAACCGACGTTTTGACGACTTCGACACCGACGAGGACAACGAAAACTGCAATAAGCAGACCTGCGAGATATTCATATCTGCCGTGACCGAAAGGATGGTCTTCGTCAGCCGGCTGTGAAGCGAGCTTGAAGCCAAGGAAGGTTACCACGTTGCTGCCTACGTCGGAAAGATTATTGAAGGCATCACCGATGATGGCGATTGAGCCTGAGAAAAGACCGAGGGCTGTCTTGAGCAGGAAAAGAATGAAATTACCTGCAACACCTACCGTACTTGCGAAGTTGCCGTAGCGGCTTCTGCCGTCAGCACTCTTTACGTCGTCGGGATTTTTTACGAATAATTTGATAAGTATATCTGTCATTTTTTACCTCTGATATGTTTTTCGTAACATTAATTTTACCATAATTTGTCGCGGTATGTCAAACATAACTTGACCCGGGCAATGAAAAAGCCACCCTTGCGGATGGCTTTTGTTTTAGAATCCGGCTGCACCGGAGACGTTCTGATTTACTTTGATGACGTTGTTTCGCACGAGATTTACAAAGACTCTGCCCATATCAGGGTCAAACTGTCTGCCGAGATTATTTTCAATTTCAGCGATAGCATCCGCCACCGTCATAGGCTCCTTATATGGTCTTCTTGAAATCATCGCATCGAATGCGTCGGCAATAGCAAGGCATCTGCCGCCTACAGGGATATTTTCGCCTGCAATACCACGTGGATAGCCTCTGCCGTCCCATCTTTCGTGATGAGTGATGGCGTTAGGAATTACGTAGTCGAGGGATGGGAGATGTCTTATCATCGCGATAGAGCCTTCAACGTGCTTTTTCATCACGTCAAACTCATCGTCTGTAAGTCTTGCCTTCTTGGAAAGAATTGCTTCAGGAATACCGATTTTGCCGATATCGTGGAGCAAGCCTGCCTGTCTGATAATTTCAACGTGCTCTTCGTCGAGGCCGATTGCACGTGCAAGCTGTGTTGCATAATCGGAAACGTTCTGCGAATGATTGAAGGTATAGTGGTCCTTGGCGTCGATGGCAGCTGTAAGAGCATAGATTGTGGACATATATTCCTGACCGATGGTCTTCTTGCTCTTGCCTTCTGTCTTGAGGCTCTTTTCACGTGTATAAACAACAATCTGATTCTTGCCATTCTGCTTTGCAGAGTAGACCGCCATATTTACGTTTGTAAGCATCTGGGATGGGCTGTTTGCCGATGCAGGATAAGAGCAGATACCTGCGCTGAACGTCAGGCTCTTCTTATAAGTATCAGAGGAAGCCTCCTGCTGATTATTGAACTCATCTCTTATCTTTTCAACGTAATTCTTTGCCGTTACGCTTGAGCAGGATGGCAATGAGATTGCAAATTCCTTTCCTCCGTAACGCGCTACCGTACCGAACTGACCGATTACATTTCTGAGGATTCGTGCGAATCTCATAAGAGCAAGGTCACCCTCATCGTTGCCGTAAAGCTCGTTATAAAGCTTGAAATCGTCAAGATTGAGGAATACG
>JAFYNW010000286.1 GCA_017547995.1 Clostridia bacterium
AGTTTGACGGCTCTGACTTTTTCAGAAATTGTTTATCGCTTAAGGAAATGTGGATTCCTGACAGTGTATCCAAAACAGGACACAGTGTTTTCAGAGGATGTAAGAGTCTTACAAAAGTACGTCTTCCTGAAACTATCAAGCATGTGAACGCCAGCCTCTTTGAAGACTGTGAAAGTCTTGAGCATATCACAATTCCTGCATCTGTATGTGAGATTTACTATGATGCTTTTGCAGGATGTAAGTCACTTAAAACTCTCGAAATTCTCAATCCTGACCTGAAGATTGAAGATGATATTTTCGGGGATGAAATGCCTCCTGAATTGCTGAAGAATTGTCCTCAGCTTTACACACTTATGAAGGACGCAATACTTAAAAAATACGTGCTGAAGAAGGAAATCTGGCAGAGTCTTCCTGTTGAGCTTCAGTGTGAAATCTATATAGCGAAGCAGGGCAAGACACTTGTGTCCCAGTATCCTGAATGTATCGGCGAGCAGGCTGTGCCTCTCGGCGAAGAAATTATGAAAAAGCTTGAAGGCAAGGCTTCCGTCAAGGAATGTAACATTGCGGCAACCTTTATGGCTCAGTTCTTCCTTCAGCTTCCTCATGAATTGCTGAAGAATATGTATACTGCCCTTGAAAATGCAAAGAACGGCAAAAAGGCTCTGCAGACACTTCAGGACAATGCCGCACTTATGGTGGCTATTGAAGGCAATGCATCTGAAGGACAGGCAACAGAAGGCGGCATCGAGCAGAAGGTATTCAGATACCTTGCCGATATGGGCTTGTCTGCAAAGGACCCTGAATCAAGACTTAATGAATATTATTCCCTCAAGCTTACCGACCTTGTTGAAGTTACTGACAAGGAAGGCAATATCGTGCCTCCGTCTGTGATTGCATGGCTTCTCTGCGTGCACGAAACACTCAAGGAAAAGGACAGCTGGCACGGAAGCAGAGCAAAGCCTGACGTTGTGCCTGCTTATGAAAAGCCAGGCGTATGCCCTGAAGCGACTGAAATCGTCGCAATGCTCGATGAAGCAAGCTGGAGAAAATGCCTTGTCCGTATTGCAAATATTCATCTTGCTGTAATGATAGGCAGAACAAAGAAAATGTTCCTTTCATACCCTCTCTGCCGTTATTTCGACGAAGAAAATATGGCACAGCTCACAAAGCGTGCTCCGTCATGGCGCTCCTCCGTTTCCGGCAACGATGCTCCTCCTCTTGCAACCTTCCGCAAGGCCAATGCATACAGCGAAACACGCGCGGCTATGATGTTTGCCGATAAGTTCGGTGAGCTCCATATCTATGCAAAGCTCCGTGGCACAGATGCCGATACAATCCGCGATCAGTTCCTCTCCGACGTGGGTGTCGACGTAAACGGCTGCAAAAAGTATGACCTGGGCAATCAGGTTGTTACAGCCCGCCTGCAGAGCGACCTCAGCTTTATCATCGAGCTTGAAAACGGCAAGACTGCAAAGTCCCTTCCTAAGAAGGACGCTGACGAAGCAAAGCATAAGGCTGCAAACGCAGACTTCTCCGAAATGAAGAAGAACGTGAAGAAAATCGCGAAAAACAGAAGCACAGTGCTTTTCGAAGATTTCCTTGATGACCGCGCAAGAAATGCGAAGGACTGGGCAGCGGCTTACCTCAATAACCCTGTGCTCAAGACTGTTGCAAAGCTTCTCGTATGGTCCCAGAATGGCAATACGTTTACAATCGGAATTGGCGGCCTTGTCGACGTAAACGGCAATGCTTACGCTCTCGATGATAACAATATCAAGCTTGCTCATCCAATGGAAATGAAGGCTGACGAGCTGACACTCTGGCAGAAGTATTTCACATCCAATAAGCTCAAGCAGCCGTTTGAACAGGTCTGGGAGCCTGTCGTCGATAAGGAAAGCATAAAGAAAGACCGCTATAAGGGCTGTATGGTGCCATATTACCGCTTCACAGGTCAGGCAAAACGCGGTATTGTGGTGGAGGACTATGATTTCCACAGCGAAATCATCATCAC
>JAFYNW010000031.1 GCA_017547995.1 Clostridia bacterium
CTTTCAGCGAAATGAATTCGCAGAAAGCGGATAGTACTATGCTTCATTTGAGTAACTGATGTACCTGCGGTGCTATTTATTAACCGGGACGTCGAGGGCGCCGTCCCCTACATATTTCTGTCGCAACAGCAAAAAGACCATCCTTTCGGATGGTCTTTTTATTTCACTTAAATCTGTGGAATGATTTTTTCTACGATTTCGAGGCACATAGCCGCTGCAGTGTCCTTTGTTTCGAGGAATTCTTCAAAGCCGCCGTGGATGCCGTCACTTACGATTTTGATAAGAACGCAAGGCACCTTGTTTCTGTTGCATGTGAGGACGATGCCCGCTGCTTCCATTTCGCAGATGGATGCGCCGTACTGCTTGTTGAGAGCCGCCTTTGCCTCTGGGTCTGCCACAAACTTATCGCCCGATGCGCAGATTACAGGAAGAAGCTCAGGATGTGCCTTGATTGCGATTTCCTTCAATTCAGGTGTTGCAGGGATATATACGTCAGGATAGTTGAGATAGCGGCCAACTTCCACGTTATCAACTGCGCTTGTGTCAAAATCATAATGAACGACCTTGTCAACGATGCAGAGCTTTGTCTTGGACATTTCTTCTGTAAGTCCGCCCACAACGCCGAAGTTTACAACAACGTCAACCTTGTATTCGCTGATGAGGAACTGTGTGCCCGAAGCTGCTGAAATTTCACCTGCACCGCAGTTTGCGATAATGAGCTGATAGTCTGCTGTCTGGTATTCAAGCACCTGATAGCCTGCCACGTCCTTTTTCTCTGCAAGCTGAGCGCCGTACTTATCGAGCACAGACTGAATCTCAACCGCTACAATCATACCGATTTTTTTCATTATTTACACCTCGTAATTTACATATAATATTTCATCACGTAGTCGGTATATACCTTCGCCATGCGTGTCATCGAGGAAATCTCAATCTTTTCATCAATCTGATGAGCCATAAGGTCGTCGCCAGGGCCCATAATTGTGAACGGCGCGTTGTACCTTGGTATAATCTGTGATGCGTCTGTATAGAAGAAGAGACCCTTCTTGTTCACCTTGAAGTTATTGTCCCTGCAGATTTCTGCAACACGCCCGATGAAAGGATGGTCTTCCGCAGTTGCAACGGCAGGACGGTTGTTGATGACCTCGATTTCGATTTTGAGGCCCTTCTTTTCGTCAGCCATCGTCTGTGCGAGAGCCTTTGCGTCTGCAATAACCTTTTCGTGGTCGATATTCGTGAGAGTACGCATATCGATTTCCATCTCAGCATAAGCAGGGATGACGTTTGTCATAACGCCGCCGTTAAGCTTTGTGATAGCCATAGTTGTGCTGCCGAGATATTTATCGACAAGAGTTCTGTCAATCATAGGCTTGAAGCGTTCGAAGAATTCCATAGTCTTTTCAACGGCATTTACGCCCACCTCAGGACGGGAGCCGTGTGAAAGAAGGCCCGTTGTCTTGACACGAAGCCAGAGTGCGCCCTTTTCGCAAAGACCGATGTCTTCGTTTGTAGGCTCAGCCACGAAATATTCGCGGACTGTCTCGAGGCACTTTGCATTTGCAAGAGCGAGAGCGCCCAGACCGTTTACCTCTTCGTCAGCTGTAAAGCAGAAATAGATTGGCTCTTTTGGAGTCTTTTTTGTTTCGAGAATCTCAAGGGCTGTGGCAATCATGGAAGTATCGCCGCCCTTCATATCGGCTGTGCCTCTGCCGTAGAGATAGCCGTTATGCTCCTGAGCCTCAAGGGGCGCAAAGGTCCAGCGGGACATATCGCCGTAAGCAACCGTATCCGTATGGCCTACGAATGCAACACCGCCCGTTTCGCTTTCACCCTTGATTTTGATGATGAGAGTCTGTCTGTCATTGCCGTGGTCGATAATTTCCTTTTCAATATCCTTTGGGAAATAAGAGAGAATAGCCTCGACGACTTCCTTTTCATTGCCCTTTGGCTGGCAGGAATTGATTCTCACGAGGCGCTGGAGCACTTCTTTGCAGAAGGAATCGTTTACAAATTTCATATCTTTTTCTCCTTGGTTTTAATCTGGCAGACTTGTGCATAGACATATACAAAACGAACGGAGGATAAAAGTATATGATCGGTCTGCCTGAGGAACGAGCGGTCATCTTAGGTGAATATATAAGAGATACCGGCTCGACTTTAAGAAAAGCGGCTAAAATATTCGGACTTTCAAAGTCCACCGTCCACAAGGACGTTTCCCATCGTCTCAGGGTGATAAAGCCCTCGTTGTACACGGAAGTGAAGGCTGTGCTGGATAAAAACAAAGACGAAAGGCACATCCGTGGCGGCAACGCCACAAAGCTCAAATACTGCAGCCGTAACGTAAATTAACTATGCGCTCCCCAAAGAACGCAGGATGGTATCGGCTGCACAGTCATACATATATAATATAACTTTTTCCGCCTTTTTTCAAGGCTTTGCGGAAAGTTTTTAACTGTCCGTTTTTATGGGCATATCGTATGCTATGATATAGCCATGGAATAAAACTGCAGAGCTCACTTAAACAACGGGCACTGCACAAAAAATAAAGCAAAAAGAAAGGACGTATTGTTATGACAAAATTATTTTTAGGTGTTTTCGACATGATGGTATCCCTTTTTCTCTGGATACCGCTGTTTTTCGTATGCCTGACGCTTTTCACGGCTGTACGAAAGCTTTTCCGCAGATTCTCCCTTAAAAATCTTATGATTTTCGCATTTTCCGCAGTCTATATCTCAACCTTTGTATATTTTTACGTGTACAAGCCAAGCTTCCTGGCGCCGATTTTCTGCATGGTGACCTGCCTCGTGCCGGTGGCAACTTCGTCATTAAGACTGATGAGAAATGAGTAAAAAATGACGTGTCTTATAAGCGGGAGGGCACAGAGACCCTCCCCTACGTCAAGACCACAAGAGTATAACCGTAGGGGCGGGTTTCCATGCCCGCCCGCAGACTGCAAGCCGAAGGAGATTCTTCGTCTGCGACTCAGAATGACATAACAAAAAGGACGGATGATTTATCCGTCCTTTTTCAATATTCACTTAATAGCCCTTGATGATTTCCTTATAGAATTCGACGGCCTTTGGCAATACGTCGATAAACACGTTTTCGTTTTCACCGTGGATGGATGCATACTGCTGGTCATCCATAAAAATAGGCGCGAAACGGATGATATCCTTTGTCACATCGGCATAGAAACGGGAGTCTGTGCCGCCCACCATAACGTATGGCGAAACGATCACGTCAGGGAAGACCTTGTTGAGAGTCTTTTCCACGTATTTATAGCCTGCGCCGTTGATATCTGTCGGACGGGTTGCAGGACGTCCTGACATAACCTCAACCTCGAGGTCGAACTTCTTTGCGATTTTCTTTATAATTTCAACGCTTTCATCTCTGTTCTGATGCGGGATGTAGCGGAGGTTAGCCACAACGTAAGCCTCCTGCGGAAGCACGTTTGCACCCTGAGAGCCGCTCTGCATTGTGAATACGATAGTAGTCTTGAGCATAGCGCCTGCAGTCGGGCTGACCATAGGCATAACCTTGCGGATGAGCGGCGCTGTAAGCTGCTGATTTTTGATGACAAGACCGAGAGGGCCTTCCATATTTGTCGAAAGCACCTCCAGCATTTTCTTGACCTGAGGAGAAAGCTCAGCACGGAATGGGTCGTGCTTTTCGATATGGCTGATGAACTTTGCAAGACGGGCAATCGGTGTATTCTTCGGTGGTGTGGAGGAATGTCCGCCCTTGGAACGTGCGATAATCTTGAGATTTCCGCCGCCCTTTTCGATGACGCCAATCATGGCAAATCTGCCCTTCGCGCCCTTGATAGGCTCTTCCATAATAGCACCGCCCTCGTCGATGAGAAGGCCGAGCTTTATGCCGTTGTCCTTGAGGTATTTCGCCATGGCGATACCGCCCTCGCCGCCCACTTCTTCCGTGCAGGACGTGACGAGATAGAGGTCGAATGGCAATTCCATATCATTTTCAAGCATTTCTTCGGCAGCCTGCATGAGAGCGAAGAGTGAGCCCTTTGTGTCGAGTGTGCCTCTGCCCCAGATTCGCTTGTCGTCGATGTGACCCGAGAAAGCATCGTGAGTCCAGTTGCCCGTTGCTTCCACAACGTCCATGTGGCTCATGAGCATGAGAGGTGCTTTTTCGCCCGTGCCCTTGAGGTAAAACATAAGCGAGCCTTCAAAATCACGCTTTTCCATCTTTGCATGGACACGTGGAAAAAGCTCTTCCAAAACCTTATGGAAGGCATAAAACTTTGGAAGGTTTTTTTCGCCTTTCTGCGAAATAGTTTCGCACTGAATCATTTTTGATAATTTTTCTGCGTACGTCATAGTTAAATCTCCAAAAGTATTGTCATTCTGAACGCATTAAACAAGCGGGACGTTGACAAGCACCGTCCCCTACACAGATTTTGTAGGGTACAGCATTTATGATGTACCGCCTTAACAAATGCATCGCAGATACCTTAATGTCCATCGGGACAATTCATTTACCCAAGGGCATTACGCCCTTGGGTATAGCCTTACTTACTTTACGTCGAAATACGTTGCGAGGTTTGCGTTTTCGTCGATGAATGGCACGATGTCGCTTGTCTTGCAGGAAAGGAGAGATGTTACACCAGGGCCGTGACCTGCCTGCTTGCAGTCGCCGTGTACGATAACGCCGATTGTGACAGCGCCTGTGCGGAAGTTTCTGCCGTAGCGTGTATCAGCATCCATAATAGCAACGATATCGCCGAATCTCAGCTCGTCGAGACCGTACTTCTTCATAATCTTCTTGTCGTGAAGAGTGATATCGTAGTC
>JAFYNW010000287.1 GCA_017547995.1 Clostridia bacterium
ACCGCTGAATGGGATGAAGAATACTGTTACAACAACGTTGAAGATTGTATGGAAGTTTGCGATATCGGCCTTTGTGATAGCGCTGTCCCAGAAAGAGAATCCGATAATCGCCTTGATTGCATACATACAAATCATAAAGAGGATTGTACCGATAAGGTTGAAGTAAAGATGCATCATAGCAGTTCTGCGAGCATTCTTGCTGCCGCCGAGAGAGGACATAAACGCTGTGATACAAGTACCGATGTTCTGACCGAAGATGATTGGAATAGCAGCACCGAAGGAAACTGCGCCCGTTGCCGCTACAGCCTGAAGGATACCGACGGAAGCAGAGGAGCTCTGGATAGCCGCTGTAACGAGTGCACCTGCGAGAACACCGAGGATTGGGTTTTTAAGTGTGATGAACATCTGCTGGAATGCAGGAAGCTCACGAAGGCCGGAAACCGCGCCTTCCATTGTATTCATACCGATGAAGAGGACACCGAGACCGAGAAGGATTTCACCAACGTCCTTCATCTTTCTCTTCTTCTTCATAAGAATCATAACAAAGCCGATTGCAACTGCAATATAGCAGAGGTTGCTTGGCTTGAGGAATTTCATAAGTGTGCTTGCGCTGTCGCCGCCGCCGAGACGGAGAAGCTGAGCAGTCATTGTAGTACCGATATTGGCACCCATAATAACACCAACAGCCTGCTTGAGAGTCATGATACCTGCGTTAACGAAGCCGACTACCATAACTGTGGTTGCCGACGAGCTCTGAATGATAGCAGTAACGATAGCACCGAGTGTTACAGACTTGAGGATGTTGCCTGTCATTGTTTCAAGAGTTTTTTCAAGCTTTTCACCGGCTACCTTTTCGAGCGCGTCACCCATTACTGTCATACCGTAGATGAAGAGCGCAAGACCGCCGCAAAGCTTTACGATTGCGAAAATGTCCATCATTTTCTCCTTTTTTCATTTCACATTATATTCAGCGTATCAATAATATCACTTTATGGGCAATGCCACTATCATGCTTTTGCAAAGTTCATGTAAAATTTATGTAAAGTGAAAAGGGGCTCACAGGCAGTTTTTCACTACGTTTTGTAATGTGGAATCGGATAAAATCGTTTTACCTGCGCAAAACATTACAGAATGTTATAGATTTTGTAGTATCGCGACACTATCCGACCCATTATTTTGTGTTCGTATTTTTGTTCTCCCCAAGTTATCCACATTATCCCCAGAGTTATCCACAACCATCCACAGACTTGTGGACAAGTATGGGAATATTACAGCTTGTGATAACGAAAGGTAATACGTCCCGCAGGGAAATGAATTGTGTCTGCTACGCATTTGATAAACGGTACGTCATAAATGCCGTACCATACTCCCTTGTAAGGGAGGGTCTCTGCGCCCTCCCGCCCTGATCAGTGCATCGCAGATTCCGCAATTCTTCATTTTTAATTATTCATTACATAAAAAGACTCCCCGCGTGGGGAGTCCTGATTTTCAATTTTATTCTTCAATAATCACCGGTGGGTCGATGTCCATCCATTCGCCGCCGCCAAAACGCGCCTCAATCATGACGAGGTTTGCAGGCTTGTTGCGTTTCTGATGGACAAACTGCATACGCTTGACAGCGAAGTTGTTTTCAAACAGCGCCTTCATAGCACTTTCGATGCGCTCAGGCTTATAGCAGAAGTAAAGTCTGCCGCCCCATTTGAGCACGCACTTTGCCGCCTTGACAACGTCAAAAATATCGGCATTTTCTTCAGCGCGTGATGCGGCAACGGTATCGTTTTTCGAGGTCTTGCCGCGCGCCTTATCGAAGTAAGGAGGGTTGGAAACGCAGACCTCATACTTGTCGTCGCCTGTATCGCGGATGGATTTAAGGTCGCCGACGCGCACGTCAGCCACTTCACCAAAGCCGTTGATTTCGAAGTTTTCCTTGGCGATTTTCGCCGCTCCCTCCAAAATTTCAATACCATTTGTATAAATACCAGGATTTTTAACAAGGAGTAACAAAGAAAGCGAGCCTACGCCCACGCCGATGTCGAAAACTCTCTCCCCTTTCTTGACCTTGGCAAAGTCAGAAAGCAAGGCTGTGTCCTGAGTCAGCTTGAGATAGTTGTCATCCTGTATGATTTTGAATCCATCAAAAAGTATGTGTTGTTTCTGCATATATTCTCCTAACGTGGCAAAAATACTTTCAAAAACGAAAGGGTATTTTTATGAATAGAAATAACTTTATAAA
>JAFYNW010000288.1 GCA_017547995.1 Clostridia bacterium
GTCAGGTCCTCACGCTGATACTTGCTGAGGGCCGAAACCTCGTCTTCTGTGAAGACACAGAGGTCACGCATCTTGTCGGCTGTCTGGTCGAGAAGACGGTCTGCCCTGCGGACAGAATCTTCAAGGGACTTTTCAAGCTCGTCACTGCGTGTATTCCACATACCTAAATCTGTGCGCTGACCCTTACTGAGAATGCCGAAGCCGTTAAGGGAGACGACGCACTTGTCTGTCTTTGGTGTGGAAACGTTTACAGGGATATCGATGCGGTATTCAGGCAGGCTTTCTTCGAATACGACCTGACTTTCAATCTCCTTCTTAATCTCCTTTTCAATGAGATGACGGGCGGATTTGAGTCTTACAGCCATATCGAGGAAGTTTTCCTTCATGACCTGCTTGTTGATTTTTGTATTGAGTTTATAAAGTCTGTATGCTTGTAACGTGCCCGAATCGGTGACGTTTGTAGCCAGAAGCAAAACTGACAGCCAGAAACCGAATTCGTCTGCATTTTTCTGCACAGGCCCCTTCTTTTCAAAGTCATAGACTAAGAAGCGGCAGTTGGCAGGATAGTGATTGCGCTTCCAGAATTCAGAAGCGTTGGACTCTCTGTGGGAGGTCCACACGTGGTCAATCGTATCGTCCTGCTCAAAGCCTGTACGGATTGTCACAAGGATAATGGAGGAAGGCATATTGCCGTCGAATTCATACTTCTTACAAAGCTTTTTATGTGCTTCCTCCTGCTCCTTATCGACTACCGGACGGTATACGATACGTGGAGCCTTGTGCTCTTCTATAATTTTTTCGCTGACGAATTTCATTTCGGGAGCAGGCACGCCGCCCAGCATATGAGTCAGACGGATGAGCGGAATCTCGCTTTCGCGGATTGTTTCATCCATCTTGCTGTTGATTGTGAAATCGAAAGGATTTCTTTCGTCACGCTCAAACTCCTTCATAGCAAGTTCATCTTCTGTCATGACGATGATGGCGCGCCAGTCCTGCTTGTCGTTGGTCATCTCAGCAAGCTCAGGCACGGCTGTTTCCAGCGTTGTACCCGATTCTACCCATTTACAAACACCGATTCTGTTATTATTGAGCGCCTCTGTAAAAAGCGGCTGATATTTTGAAAAGGCTTCTGCCGTTTTCTTGTTTTGAATAATTACAGAATACGTAGTGATCACCACCTTCTTGTAAACGTTAGGTTACTTTCTGAGTTCTGCTGCCTTCTTGAGTACTGCTCTTGCTTCTGTCTTGAGGCCGATTTCTTCAAGGCCTTCAGCGATGATGGAGCAAGTTCTGTCAAAGAGAGATTCGCGGTAGATACCTGCGCGGGATGCAGCTTCAACTGCAACGTCTTCGAGGTACTTTTCGAAGTGGGACATAACGAGTCTGCCCATGATTTCAGGAAGCTCTCTGCCTGTGCAGAACTTGGAGAGATACTTCTTGATTTCGCCCAGCTCAACCTTGAGAATCTGGACTACGTTTTCTTCGTAGTAGATGTCAGGTGTTGCAGACTTCTTCATAAGCAATGGAATTGTGAAAATGGAAGTTGCAGACTTCTTTTCTCTGCCAAGGCCTGGCTCCTGAATATAGAAAGTATCGAGGAAGGAGCAGAGGATGCCTTCTTCAACAGGACGGTTTTCGTTGATATCGTCTGTTACGAGAGTATCAACCTTATCGAGAATCTTTGTTACAAGCTCAGGATAGATTGCGATAGCATCGAGCACTTCATAGAGCTTGTCACATTCTGTGCCGTTGGAAACTGTGAGAGTATTGTCGTCCATCTTGAGAGCGTCGACCTTGAGCTTATACGTCTTATGGTCGAGAGCATCTTCAAAGAGATCAACGTATCTGCCGATGATGCCCCAGAAGAATGCTGCGTTGATGTCGTATTCCTGCTTTGCCTGATTTTCGTCGTCGAGGTCAGGCATCTTTGTAACGATATGCCACCATCTGTCGATGTGTGGTGTGATTTCCTTGCTGCGATGTGTTTCAGGATGTACGCCGTTTACGAGTTCATAGTATGCCTTGAAGTATTCACCGCTCTGACGGTTGTACGTAAGGCTCTTTTCAGGTGGAGCAAACTTGGAAAGGTCGTTTGCACGGAGGCCGTAGTAGGACTTATAGAACATAATCATGTTCTTGTCGATATCCTCGTCAGGAGCGCCGCCGAAGTTCATAAGCTCCTTACGGATGAGCTGAGCACGGGAGGATTCGTCGCCCTTTTCAGGCTTGAGTGAGATATTGAAAGTACAGGAGTTGATAGGGTCGCCTACTTCACCGAGAGGGCTTTCGATGAATGGACAAGCAAGATTCTTGATGTCTGTGATTGTCTTTACAACGTACTGCTCGATGAGTGTATCGGAGTTGATTTCGTCTTCATAGCCTTCTTCGTAAACTGCTTCGTTTTCGAGAGCTGTGATGATATCGATATCAATCTTTGTGCCGTAGGACTTCATAACGCTGTTTTCGAAGTAGCCGAGAATGCCCTTATCGAAGAGGTCTGTGAAGTACTTGTTGTTGTTTGGCTTATCCTTCTTTACTGCGTATTCAAGCACCTTGAAGTAGATTTCCTTGGAAAGCTCGGAATCGATTGTGATGGAAGAGCCTGTGTATGGCATCTTTTCATAGAGCTTGTCGAGACACTTCCTGGAAGCGCATACGTAGCGTGCTGTTGTGCCCTTGGAGTTAGCAAACTTCTTGTAGATTTCCGCGATGTTCTTATCGAGGTCTTCCACCTTATTGTCGAAGGACTTATAGAAGCTGTCGAATGCCTTGATGATAGCTTCAACGTAGTCGATGCCCTGGGAGAGAGCATAAGCCTGAGCGCACTGTACCTTGTACTTGCCGACGTTGTCGTAGTACTTTCTGAACTTACGCTTCATTTCTTCCTGCTCGCCTGTAGGCTTCTTTGTAATCTTGTCGATGAGGCCGACCTTTCTGTCGGAGAGGTCTGCTACTGTTTCATCTTCGTCTGTTTCAGGATTGTCGAATGTATCGTGTTCGAAATTATCGAACCACTTCTTGTTATCGTCTCTGAGCTTGTTTGTAGCAACCTGCTGCTGCTTGAGGAGCTCGAGAATCTTGATGAGAAGGTATCTCATTGCGTTTGGATGGAGGAACTTGCCATCGTCGGAGATAAGCTGTGCTTCAAGCTTATATGGCTTGTCCTTGTCAACCTGACCTTCCTTCGGAGCCTTGAACATTGTATATGCGATAGTCTGGGAAACTTCCTGAGCATATACGTTGGACATGAGGTAATATTTTTCCATAGCTTCGTAAGCGCCTTCGTATGCTTCCCAGTCATTGCCGAGGGCATTGATCTGTTCGTTTGCATCCTGAGCCGCGCTCTTGAGGTCTGTTGTGCCGGCTTCCACGTCGACCTTAACCTTATCCATAACAGCCTGAACGTAGACCTTCCACTTATCGGCAACTCTTGTTACGCCGTCAGCCTTATAGCTGCCGCAGGAGCGTACGATTGCTCTTGCGAATGGGTCTTCCTGCTTGGACATGGATTCAATCTGGTTTGCATAGAAATCGTATGGGTCAGGATTCTGGATATTGATGCCTTCTTCACGGCTCTTGTCGTTTTCCTGACAGATTTCCTTATATGCATTGTCGAATGTGAGCCACTGCTTGGAAACAGTCTGCTTTGCCCACTTGAGAGCAACGAAGCTCTTGATATCTGTGAATGGATAGATGAGCATGGAAGCGCCTGCACCTGCATAACGGTTTCTGCCGCGTTCCTTTGCGAGCTTTCTGATTGTGTTGTCTTCGGAGGAGTTGCTACGCTTGTTCATAGGACCGATGGACTGAGCGTAGATACAGTTTGCAGCGTGGTCGAGATACTGGTCGAAGGAATTGAGCTTGCTGCCGTCTGCATTCTGTGCATCGAAGAGGAAGCAGAAGTCGTATGGACGAACGTCGTATTCTTCATAGCCCATGGATGCCGCTCTTGGGAACTGCATTACAACGGAATCCTTGTATCTTTCGTGGAGAGTATTGTCACCCTTCATAAGGAATGCGTCAAGCTCACGGAGAGCCGCATAAGCATTGGCCTTGAGGTTGTTTCTTTCTGTCTGGCCTTCGATTACTTCATAGAATACTTCAGGAAGAATGAAGAAGCCGCGTGTGATATTTGCGCTCTGGCGGAAGTTTGTTGCCAGATAGTTTCTGATGTAGAGAGCAACAGGAAGGAGAAGACCGGAGCCTGTACCACCTGCAAGGGAGCTGACTACAACAACACGGAGAGCCTGCTCAGCCTTGTCTTCTTCAACCTTATAGAGGCTCTGGATAGCCTGATGGAGTGGCTCCATCTTGCCTGCGCGGATAACTGTTTCGAGTGCAAGACGGGAAATGGAACGGACCTGACCTGCACCTTCTGTGAGAGTCTTGCCGTTGAGAATTGCGTTTACAGGGAACCAGCTGTCACGTGCGTGAGTATCCTTGTTGAGATATTCACCGACAGTCTGCTTTGTGGAAGTCTGGATTGTTTTGATGAAAGGATTGCGCTCTTCGATACCACGAAGATCGTTGATGTCTGTATCGAATACTGCACAAGCGATGTTTTTACGCTGTTCAGGTGTTACCATTGCCGAAACACGTTCGATAATCTTACAGCCTGTACCGCCGAGACCGACTAATAATGTAGGTGCGTTCATACTATATTTACCTCCGAAATTATTTTTTTACCATCCAAAGTTTTA
>JAFYNW010000289.1 GCA_017547995.1 Clostridia bacterium
AGACCTTTAACATATAAAATGCCGCTTTTGCGGCCCATAACTTTGACTTCCGCACCTCGCGTGCAGCATATAATGATGACCTCGACAACCTACCAATCTGCCGGGGTTTTCTAATGTCAATCAGGCCTCTGGCCTTTAATATAAAAGCCGCATCTCACAGCGGCTGTAACTTTGACTTCCGCACCATCGCATGTGCATATATAATGATAACCTCGACAACCTACCAAATCTGCCGGGGTTTTCCAATGTCAATCAGGCCTCGCGCCTTTAATATAAAAGCCGCATCTCACAGCGGCTGTAACTTTGACTTCCGCACCATCGTGTGTAACATATATAATGATGACCTCGAACCTACCAAGTCGAGGTTTTCTTTTTTATCCAAAGCTTTTCCACACCCTGTTTATAAGCATAATAAAAGCCTCCCGAAAAGGAGGCTTTATTTTTTATCCGAAAAGATGTCTGAAATAGTCGTGTGTCAGCACCCCTTCGCAGAAGCGCATTTTATTGCGGACAATGGATTTGACCGAAGATATATAATTTTCAGGCAATTCCACGCTTTCATCCTTCGGGATAAACTCACCCTTGGATGAGAAATAAGTGCCGTATTCTGTTTTCCAGTCGTAGTTGGAATTGAATACAACTGCAGGAGCATCAGACAGCACGTCTCTGCCGACAAAAAGTCGGGAATCGTATTCTGTACCAAAAAGATTGGAAAGAGTAGGCACGATGTCGAGGCTGAAAGTTGGCGCATCAATCACAATCGGCTCCATATCCTCAAGGCAACCGCTCCAGATGATAAGCGCAGAATGGTCGCGTTCAAACATATCTGTCACGTTATAGCCATAGAGCTCGGAAAGATTCGGCATATCACCCAGCTTACCGTCTTCATCAAGGCCGTAAGGGAAATGGTCTGTGGCAATGCAGATGACTGTATCGTCGGCAATACCCTTGTTTTCAAGCTCTTTTACAAGATGGGCCATTGCATCTTCAAACTCAAGATTTGCCGCGAAATAGCCCTTTACGTCGTCGGAATAAGGCAGATGCTCTACCCTGCTCCAATTTTTCACCGTCATTGAGTTGGACGATTTTGTGTAATCACTGTGACCGCTGACCGACATATAATATACGTTGAACGGCTGTTTGTCTATATACGTAGGCAAAGTGCCCTGAATCATTTCAAGGTCACTCTGCGGCCATTTATTCTGCACAAATTCCTCCATACCGTTGCCGTAGCCCATAAAGCCATCGGAATAACCCAGGTTGTTATGAGTGATATCTCGGCTGTAATACGTATAGGAATTGTTATGGAAGGCTTTGCCGTAATAACCGAGGCGGTCGAGCTGACTGCCCATTGTGAAATAGTTGAGGTTATCGGCTGTATTTTTGAATGACATACCGCCGTCTGTCGGCATCATGGCGAAGATATTCTGATATTCCCCGCCCGTTGTACCCGCCGAGGCAGGCTGGTAGTAATCATTGAATACGATGCCCTTCGTCGCCATACGGTAGAGTGTTGGCGTAAGGTCTTTGTCGATGACCTCCTTTGAGAAGGCTTCGGCACTTACCATAATAAGATTTTTGCCTTTGAAAAGGCCTGTATATTCATTCTGCTTCGATGGAGTCAGAGATGCCACGTAATTATCCAGCTCTTCGATTTCAGCAGAACCTTCTTTGTCGAGATTGAGCTCCATCACGTTGAAGCCGAATTCCTTCGGTGCCTCAGTGGTTGCTTCAGTTGCTTCAGGCTCTTCGACGTTATTTTCAGTTGGCACTTCAGTAGGTGCAGTTGTCGGAGGCAAATCAATCGTCACCTCTTCAAAGGCACCACCTGCGCTTTTGTTTGAATTGGTCAGGTCGAGGCGAATGCCCGTCATAAGACCGAAACCGCCCACTGCCGACTGGAAATTGTACTGCTCG
>JAFYNW010000290.1 GCA_017547995.1 Clostridia bacterium
AGGGAGAGAAACTTATTCAATGTGGCTTTGCCACACCATAACGTTTGGCAAAGGCAAACATATCGCATCCGATTTATGGATATATCGCACGCGTAAGCGTATATCGTGCATCGAAGATGCATATCGCTTTCTCGTAAAGTATCCACTGATTAAATCAAAAGCAAGTTCATCGGTGGCTCTTTTTCCGTCATTGATGCCTAAAAAGCCTCGTTAATACATACAGTATTGCCTGCGTTTTTTAGCCATTCTGACGAAAAAATATCTAACCGCTGAACTCACTCTGATTCAATCAGCGGCTACAATGCGGAAACTTATACATTCCAGGAGTAAACAAACAATTATGTCATATAATCTTTACAGACAGATTCCAAAAACAGATGAATTGCTCGCGATGGCATCCATCCGCAGCCTCATCGAAAATCATTCTCACAACCTCGTCCTTGACGCAATCAGAACAGTGCTTGAAACTGTGCGTGAAGGCATCAAAAACGGCGTTATTATGGAAATCAATGCCGGCATCATCGAAAAGATGGTAGCTGACACAGTGGACAAGATGACAACACCATCCTTGCGCACAGTTGTCAACGGCACAGGCGTTATCCTCCATACAAACCTCGGTCGTGCCCTTCTTTCCAAGGAAGCTATCGACGCTGTTGTCGACGTTGCAACAAACTATAACACACTCGAATACGACCCTGAAGAAGGCAAGCGCGGCAGCCGTTATACTCACATCGAAGCTCAGATCTGTAAGCTTTGCAACTGTGAAGCGGCTATGGTTGTAAACAACAATGCAGCTGCAGTTATGCTCATTCTCGGCGCAATCACAAGAGGCAAGGAAGTGCCTGTTTCCCGCGGTGAGCTCGTTGAAATCGGCGGCTCCTTCCGCGTTCCTGAAATTATGGAACAGTCCGGCACAATCCTCAAGGAAGTTGGCGCAACAAACAAGACACATCCACGCGACTACGAAAACGCTATCAACGAAAATACAGGCGCGCTCCTCAAGGTTCATACAAGTAACTTCAAGATTATGGGCTTCACAGAAAGCGTAGGCCTTTCCGAAATGGCAGAAATCGCACACAGCCACAACATCCCTCTCATCTATGACCTTGGCGGCGGCTCTTTTGCAGACCTTGCTGACCTCGGCATCGAAGGCGAGCCAACTGTATTCGAATGTGCAAAGACAGGCGCAGACATCATCTCCTTCTCTGGCGACAAGCTCTTCGGCGGTCCTCAGGCTGGTATCATCATCGGCAAGAAGGAATACGTTGACAAGATGAAGAAGCATCCGCTCACACGTGCATTCAGATGCGACAAGATGACTATCGCTGCTCTCTGCGCAACTCTCAACGCATATCACGATATGGATCAGGCTAAGAAGGATATTCCTACACTCAACATGATCTTCATGTCCAACGAAGAAATGCTCAGGAAGGCTCAGACACTCCAGAAGAAGCTCAAGACTATCAAGGGTCTCGACGTTCAGGTTGTCAGCGAGCTTGCTCAGGTAGGCGGCGGCTCTGTTCCATCCCAGATGCTCCAGACAAAGTGCGTCTCCCTCAAGGCTGAAAATATGAAGACAAGCGAGCTTGAAGAAAAGCTCCGTCACCTCAAGCGCCCTATCGTAACACGTGTTGCACGTGACAGAGTGCTTTTCTGTATGAGAACAACAAAGAAGGAAGACTTCGGTTACATTTATGAAGCCCTCAAGGCAGTTTTAGGAGAATAAATGAACAACAATATTATCATAGGCACTGCCGGTCACGTTGACCACGGCAAGACAAGCCTTATCAAAGCGCTCACAGGTATCGAAACAGACCGCCTCAGAGAAGAAAAGAAGCGCGGTATCACAATCGAGCTTGGCTTTGCATATATCGACCTTCCACAGGGCCTCCGTGCAGGTATCATCGACGTGCCTGGCCACGAAAAGTTCATCAAGAATATGCTTGCCGGCGCAGGCGGTATCGATATCGCTATGCTCATCATCGCAGCTGACGAAGGCGTAATGCCACAGACAGAAGAACATCTTGAAATCCTCTCCCTCCTCGATATCAAGAAGGGCGTCATCGCCCTCACAAAGACAGATATGGTGGACGAAGAATGGCTTGAAATGATGAAGGAAGAAATCGCGGAAAAGATGAACGGCACTTTCATGGAAGGTGTGAAAATCATCCCTGTTTCCTCCTATACAGGCGACGGCATCCCTGAGCTTCAGGAAGAACTTGCAAAATTGGCAAACGAATGTGAGCCAAAGAATGAAACCATCCCATTCCGTATCCCTGTTGACAGAGTTTTCTCCGTTGACGGCTTCGGTACTGTTATCACAGGTACACTCATCGAAGGTGTTGTCAAGGAAGGCGACACAGTCACAATCTATCCGGACAAGATTGAAACAAAGGTCCGCGGCATCCAGGTACACTCCCAGCCTGTAAAGCAGGCTTATCCTGGTCAGCGTGTAGCGGTAAATCTTGCAGGCGTACACAAGAGTGAGCTTGAACGCGGCGACATCATCGCAGCGCAGGACTCCATGGATACTTCCATGATGCTCGACGCTCTCCTCAAGGTTACAGCAGATACAGAGCGCCATATCAAGAACGGCAGCCGTCTCCATTTCTATCACGGCAGCCGCGAAATCCTCTGTAAGACAATTCTTCTCGATAAGGACGAGCTCATCAAGGGTGAGCAGGCTTACGCTCAGCTCCGTCTTGAAGAAAACGTCTCCCTCAAGGCAGGCGACAGATTTGTCGTAAGATTCTATTCTCCGCTCGAAACAGTTGGCGGCGGTGTAATTCTCGACGCAAATCCAAAGAAGCACAAGCGCTTTGACGAAGCTGTCATCAACGATATGAAGGCCAAGGAAACAGGCACAATGCAGAACAAGATTGCTCTTTCCATCAAGGAACACAGCAAGCAGTTCCTTCCTATCGATGATATCAAGAAGCGTATCGCAATCACAGACGAAGAATTTAATAAGAAGATTGAAAACCTTGTAAAGTACAAGGAAATCATCAAGCTTACACCAAAAATCTATCTTCATAAGGACTATATTGCCGAACTCAACGGCAAGTGCCTTATGATGCTTAAGGAACACCACAAAAACTTCCCGCTTCAGGCAGGTATCCGCCGCGATGAAATCGCATCCAAGCTCATCAGAAATGCTGATGCAAACCTCGCTAATGCAATCCTTGCCGAAGTATGCCATCTCGGTGACGTCAAGACTGTCGACGGCATCATGTCCCTCAAGGACTTCGAGCCAAAGGCAGAGGGCGGCAACAAGGCTCTTATGGACAAGCTTGAAAAGGCTTATATCGACGCAGGATTCACACCTGACGCAACAGATGCTATGATGGCTTCCCTCAAGGCTAAGCCAAACGAAGTGAAGGAAGTATACAATTCGCTTATCAAGGGCAAGAAGCTTGTCCGCATCGATGCAACTCTCACACTCCATATCAGCGTGTTTGAAAAGGCACTCGGAATGATAAACGAACAGATCAACAAGGACGGCAAGATTACTCTCGCTCAGTTCCGTGACCTTATCGGCACGTCCAGAAAGTATGCTATGCCTGTTCTCGAATACTGCGACAATGCAGGTTATACGAAAAAAATCGACGATTATCGTGTAAAGGGTCCTAAATTAGGATAAAAGTTATTGACACATCAATTATTTTATTATAAAATAAAATAGTATGGTTGATATTATTTCTATAAAGATATATTACCCTGTACACGAAGAATAACAGACTCAATCGTAGTTGTGCTTTTTGATGAGTGAGGTGTGCAGCAGGGGACGGTGCTTGTCAACGTCCCGCGGTACGTCCCGTTCATCGTCGCAAATTACGATTGAAACAACAAAAAATATCAAGAAAGGGAGGTATGTAATGGATAAGATCATTATAGGACTTATTGCTCTCGTAATAGGTGTTATCGGTGGCGCAATCTTCGGCTTTATGTATCGTAAGAACTCTGCTGAAAAAGAAATCGGCAGTGCTGAAGATGAAGCTAAGCGTATTATAAATGATGCCATCCGCACAGCTGAAGCTAAGAAGCGTGAAGCTTTGGTAGAAGCTAAGGATGAAATCCATAAGAGCCGTACTGAGTTCGAAAAGGAATACAAAGAACGCAGAAGCGAGCTCCAGAAGTCAGAACGTCGTCTTCTTCAGAAGGAAGAAAATCTCGATAAGAAGTACGAAACTGTCGAACACAAAGAAGAAAAACTCAATGCCAAAATCAGAGAAGCTGAACAGAACAACGAAGAGATCAAGCAGATCAAGAAGGGTCAGCTCGAAATGCTGGAGAAAATCTCCGGTCTCACAACTGAGGAGGCTAAGGACCTTATCGTTAAGCAGGCTGAGCAGGAAGCTAAGCACGACGTAGCGGTAAAGTATAAGGAAATCGAACGTCAGCTCAAGGAAGATGCTGACGCAAAGGCAAGAGAGCTCATCTCTCTCGCAATTCAGCGCTGTGCATCCGACCATGCGTCCGAAGCTACAGTATCCGCTGTTTCCCTTCCAAACGACGAAATGAAGGGCAGAATCATCGGTCGTGAAGGCCGTAACATCAGAACTCTTGAAACTCTCACAGGTGTTGACCTCATCATCGACGATACACCTGAAGCAATCACAGTTTCTTCCTTCGACCCTGTAAGACGTGAAGTTGCACGTCTCACTCTTGAAAAGCTCATCATCGACGGCAGAATCCACCCAGCTCGCATCGAAGAAATGGTGGAAAAGTCCAAGCGCGAAGTTGAACAGATTATCAAGAGCGAAGGTGAAAGAGCTCTCTTTGAAACATCCATCCACGGTATCCATCCTGAGCTCATCAAGATTCTCGGCCGTATGCGCTTCCGCACAAGTTATGGCCAGAACGTGCTCAATCATTCCATCGAAGTTGCTCACCTTTCCGGTCTCCTCGCAGCAGAGCTCGGCGCTGATATCAATATCGCAAAGCGCGCAGGTCTTCTCCACGATATCGGTAAGTCTGTCAGCCACGAAATGGAAGGCACACACATCCAGCTCGGTGTTGAACTCGCTAAGAAGTATCGCGAAAGCGAAGCTGTTATCCATGCTATCCACGCTCACCACGGTGACGTTGAAGCTGAAACAGTTGAAGCTTGCATCGTTCAGGCAGCTGATGCTATCTCTGCACCCCGCCCAGGTGCAAGAAGAGAAAATCTCGAAAACTACATCAAGCGTCTTGAAAAGCTGGAAGAAATCGCTTCAAGCTTTGACGGCGTAGAAAAGTCCTTCGCATTCCAGGCAGGTCGTGAAGTACGTATCATTGTTAAGCCTGAATCCGTCAGCGATGACGATATGGTGCTCCTCGCTCGTGAAATGTCCAAGAAGATCGAAGCAGAGCTTTCCTACCCAGGTCAGATCAAGGTTCACGTTGTCCGCGAAACACGCGTTGTCGACTACGCAAAGTAAATATTTGCATCCAAAGGAGCAGTTAATTCTGCTCCTTTTTCTTTTGCCTCCCACCCTCGTGAATATATTCTATAACAAAAAAGTGAAATCAGTCAGTGAAACATTTCCTGGAAAATTTCACTCCCCATTGAACAGGCTCAATAGGGTCCCCATGATTAAATACTCGCTGGGCAAAATGAATTTGCCCGCTCGGTACGGCGGTACTCACCGCCGGTCGAGCACCCGGCCCTCCTGTTTTCAACAGACCGTAGGGGACGGCGCCCTCGACGTCCCGCCTTAACCAATGCGTCGCAGACACATCATTTTCTTGCCTCGCCCTTTGGGACACCGCCCGCAGGCGGCGTGCATGCGAGCAACCGACGAAGTCGGCTCTTGGCGAGTCGCTGAGGTGGCACCGCAGGTGACGGAGGGATTGCCAAAAACCAAAAACAAAATCCATCAATCACATCCCTCGCGCGCACGCGCGTATATCTTCTTTGCTTTATCTTTTTATATTATTTATTATATTATATATTTAGGGTGCAGAAAACTGCACTTCCCAGGTGCGAAAAACTGCACCTCC
>JAFYNW010000291.1 GCA_017547995.1 Clostridia bacterium
AAAAACAACAAAGTGACTGCGATTCGCTTTGCTACTCTTGCGGCAATCTGCGATGTGCTTGAGTGTGAAGCGGGAGATATTCTTGAATATCAGAAGGATTAATAAATAGTCCCTGATGACGATTATCCACAAGAACTATCGCAATAGAAAATATGCTGAATGCGGCATCATAATTTTCAGACAGGGGCAATATGCCTCTGTCTTTTTGCTGGTGGAATATGTTTATGTAACAAGTTTGTAACGTTTGATTTTATATAATAAAAAGATAAAACAGTTATTCGAAGGGGAATCTTAAGTATGAATCAAAACAACAAAGACCTTCCGGAATTACACGTGATAAGCAATCGAAAGCCTTGCGTTACCGCATCGCAGGAGGAGGGCGCCGCGGCGTTTTCAGGAAAACTGAATCATGGAAACTCGCGTTATTACGTGTTTAATGATTATTATAATATGGAAAGCGACGAAACCTTACATATATTGTCTCATTTCAAAACATATCAGCAAACAACAGAATATACCTGTGGCGCGGCGAGTGCGCTTATGGTGCTCAACTGGTTCGGTAAAACACGATATCACGAGCCTCTTGTCGGACAGCTTGTTGAAAGCCATCATTCAAAGGGTACAACGGTAGAGAATCTTGCAGATTTATTTGATTTAATCGGTTGGAACGTGGAATTCCACGCGGACGTGACGAAAAAATTCGAAACACCAAAGGAATTCGAGACATACGTTATCGATCGTATCGACAGAGGTATACCAATAATGATTGACTGGGTGGACTGGGCAGGTCATTGGGCGGTGCTCATCGGCATCGACACCTGCGGCACGGATGATCCATACGATGACGTCTTGATTTTTGCCGACCCTTACGACGTCACAGATCATTTTCAGGACGGATATTACATCTTCCCGCTTGGCCGTTTCTTTGGTATGTGGCGTGAAGGGCCATGCGCAGATAAGCATGAGCCATATCAGCAGCCTTTTGTCACAGTCTGGCCTGAATAACAGGCAGGGGAAATTACTTCTGCCGTACGATATAATAAAAGGAGAAAATTATGAAAAATAAAAAGTTTTCACTTGTTGCAGTTTTTCTTGCCGTTACAATCATAGCATATATTGCCGCCACAGTGATTTTTTGTTACACAACAAAGCCTGAAATTACAAAGGGAGAGTTTCCATTCTCCATAACTTACGAATATAAAGGCGAAACCAGAACTCTTTCGGGCGTTATGGAATGTGAATATTCCAGCTCTTACACGATTCAGGGAGAGCACCGCCGTATCTGGCATCAGGACGTAGTCTATGACAACCCGGAAAACCGTGAAAATCCGTTTGTCGTTGAGCAGAATGATGAATTGCAAACAACACTTTCTGTTTACGAAAATATGCAGGCAGGTTACTTTATGGGCGACCCTCTGCACAAGGACTATTACGAAAGCCTTGGTTACGACGGACCTCAGCCTCACGTTACGTATTACGACTATAAAAACGAAATCTTCATGGAAGAAGCAAATCAGGATGAAGTCCTTGAGTCCATCGGATTCAAAATTATTGACTTTACTTATGCAGAGCCTGTCGAAAACAGCTTCTCCTTCTCGGGAATTCAGTATGAAGCGGATAATATTATAATATTTGTTGCGATTATGCTTGTATTCCTGATTCTTTGTATGATTTTTGTCCACAAGGATGCATACGTTAAGTATTCGGCACTTGACAAGATTGGCATTGTCTTTAACTTCATTATCGGCATCGTTGCCGTGCCGTTTATTTCATTTGTATGCATGATGTATGGCATCGTGGAAAGCAACGTTGAGCTGGTCAATCAGATTACCTATAATATTCCGTCAATCGTGATACTGTGCCTTGCACTGTCGGTAGTATTCCGCCGCAAAGGCTATTCGAAGACAGGATTCTTCGTCCAGTTTGTCGGAATTATTCCATTTATATATATGTTTATATTGGATTCAATGTTTTAATTTCCCCGAGGAAATTTACTGTTAAAAGAAAGAGGCGTCCAGGCTCTTTCTTTTTTGGTATTTCTATAACAAAATTGTTTTATATAATTATCCTTAAGTAAATACAAGGTCGGGTTGTTTACTTGTTTTTTGGTGAAAAATGTATTATAATAGAGGTATAATTTTGTAAGGGGGAAATCTTATGAAAAAGATATTGGCTATGCTTATGGCCGTAATTATGTTACTTGGATGTGCAGGCTGCGGCAAAAAAGGACTTGTGCTTCTTGAATATGAGCCTGTAAGTCATAAAACTTACGAAATGCCTGAAACACTTGAATCCATGGATGATTTTCGCGCATCATGGAAGCATATTATAAGCTCCGCATTTGAAAAAGGTGCATCCTATAATGGCGAGCCTTTGGGTGCTATGACAATCGAGTATTTTAAGGAAAAGCTGAAGGAAGCAGGCCATGAAACTGGCGGTATTGTAAGCAACAGCTTCAACGGTGGCGGCGATGATTATTTGATTATCGGATATGCAGAGAGCAAAGAAAATCCTAAGCTCAGCGGCGTTACTCTTTCTGTTTCAGACGTTAGTGAATCGGATTTTGACCGTGGAATATTTGAAAGACTTAATAAAGAAATGAATATTTACGGCTCTGCCGATTTTCTTGGTAAAGACGTATATGAGCTGGTTGAATATCTTGGAGCAACCGAAGAATTGATCACACCTGTAATGAACAGCACGGATGGTATGTATTACTGGTATGGCGAAAATGGAGAATTCTGGTCCATAAGTGCAGAGTGGGATGAAGGTGACGAGTATAATAAACCTTCATTTACGTTGCATTTTGCACGAACAGAAAATAAACACAGACAGAGTGTGACGATCAAAACTGAAAATGAAACTGTTTGTTCTGTAACGTGCAGTGAAAACGTTGGTGATCCCAATAGCGGTATCTCAACAGTGGAATATGAAAAGCAGGTTGCTGACGAAGCGCTTATTCAGGGACATTGGTATGCTACACAAATGGAAATAGCGGAAGGTGTTGTGGCGGAATATGAAGACGGAGCTGTTATTCCAATCGATAAAAAAGACGTGATTTATGCTGATTTTGCTCCTGACGGAAGTGGCACGATGAAGCTTTCGGAAGAAGAAACTGCTGTTTGCTGGAGAAAACTTGAAACAGAGGAAAAAGACGTCGTTGTATTCGAAGTATTTACAGGTTTTGAAGTGGAAACTCAATCTATCTTCTATTTCACTTATAAGGGCGAAAATGTAGAGACTGTGCTTACTGACAGTGATAATACTTATTCATTTTCGTTTGTAAAGGAAAGCTAATTTATTAAAAAGGAATCGGCTCAGGCTGATTCCTTTTTTAAGTATTTTGTGTTATAATAAAGAAAAGATTGGAGAGCGAATCAAATGAACAAGACACGTACAGATACAATGGATTCTTCGGGCTTCGTGCTTTTGGCGGACTATGTACCGCATATTGTGCAGGAAATCCGATATTTTTCAGACTATAATTTCGTTGGCAAACGAATTGACGGCTATGAAGAGCCTTGCGCAATCATCACTGAAGAAGCGGCTGTAGCGCTCAAAGCGGTCAGTGAGGAATTGTTCACTCAGGGATATTGCCTGAAGATTTTCGATGCATATCGTCCTGCCTGCGCAGTACGTTCTTTCGTGCTGTGGGGAAGTGATACCGATGACAGTATGAAGAATTATTTTTATCCTGGCTTTGAGAAAAACGAGCTTTTCAGCAAAGGCTTTATTTCGGAAAAATCAGGACATAGCCGCGGCAGTACAGTAGACCTTACGCTTCTTGATATGAAAAGCGGCAAAGAGCTGGATATGGGCTGTTCTTTTGACTTCTTCGGCGATACGTCGCATATAGACTATAAAGGAATTACAGAGGAGCAGTCTAAAAATCGTATGATTCTGCGAAACGCTATGCTACGTCATGGATTTATGCCGCTTGATAATGAATGGTGGCATTTCACCTTGAAGGATGAGCCGTATCCTGATACCTATTTCGAATTCCCGGTGTCCTCGGCTTATCTTAAACGATAAAATAAAACGGGAGGGTACGTATGAGCAGACTTGCAGAGATTGCCGTGCAGGAAGCACAAAAGGGCTTCAATGGGAAAATCTCAGGAAAAGAACCAAACATCCACGAAATAGTAGAGCTTTTTCCAAAATGGAGTGTGGAGCAGGCTGATGCGCTGTGGTGCGCCGCATTCGTATTCCATTGCTGTAAAAAAGCAGGTATGCAAATCCCATATAAGCCTGCTGAATGCTCTATGTCCCTTGCGGCTTGTTATGCCTGGGACGAATGGGCAAAGAAGGATGACCGCATCGGATATATTCCGGGAAATGCCGATCCACAGACGGGGGATATCGTCATCTTCGATAAGGTATTCTGTGATTCGCCACACGACCATATGGGCATCGTGGTAGATGTGAAGGATGACTCCATCGTGACTGCCGAGGGCAATTACAATAATGAATCCCGCATCGTCAATCGCAAAAAAGACAACCACGTACGATGCTATATCAGAATAGCGGACAATTTTATATACTGATTTTCAAAGGGAGTGTGATTGAATGAAAAAGACCATTTCAATTATTCTTTTATCCATAACAATTTGCTTTGTTTTCGTCGGTTGCGGCAATGAAGAAGCCGAAGTTACGACACAAATGGCATTTATCGGCAATCCGTGGTCGGACTGGGATTCTCTTGAAGAGGCAGAATCTGCAGTCGGATTTTCGTTTGGGATTCCGGAAACAATCGCCGATACATACAATGCCACAGCCTTCCGCACGATGAATAATGAAATGATAGAAGTCATTTATCACGATGAAGACTCTGAGATGCGTGTGCGAAAGCAGAAGGGTGAAGGCGAGGATATCTCGGGCGACTACAATGAATATGATACCTGCACCGAGGAAGATTTTGACGGCGGTACAATCACAAGCTATCGCAGCAGCGAGTCTGCAAAGCATATTATAAGCTATAAAGGATATTCCTGGTCAATCACTGTCCAAAACGGATACCGTGAAGAGCTGGATGCAGACGTGTTCGATAAAATTATGGAAAAATAGCATTAAAAAAGACGAACAGACATTACTGTTCGTCTTTTGTCTTATTTTACTGTAACTTCAAGCTTTGCATTTTCGTCAGGAG
>JAFYNW010000292.1 GCA_017547995.1 Clostridia bacterium
AAAAGACAAGCAATTTGCTATTGCTGTTTTTAATGCAAAAATAAAGCCTCCCTGCTGGGAGGCATATATTTTAATGTACGCCGTGGTCGTGGTGATGGTCGAGATGGAGCATTTCCCTGATTGTCTTTTCGCCCGGCTGAGCCTTTGGACGAAGAAGAATTGTATATGACGTAATCAGGCAGAGTGCAACACCGAAAACGCATGTATAAACAACGCTGAATGGATTTGAGTTTGCGACCACGCCCCAGATTGTCGAGCCGACCGAGCTGCCCACGTCCTGCATAGCCATATAAGTAGAGGTCGCTCTGCCTCGTCTGTTGGATTCGACTGAGCGGACAGCGGCTGAATTGAGAAGCGGGAAGCCGAAGCCGATACCGAAGCCATAGCACATACCGGCAAGTGCTACCTGCCAGCGGGATGCGGCAAAGATGAGGTTGATGAATGCGCAGAGATAGAAGCACATCGCGCCATAGAATACCTTGTTTTCACCGAGAAGTCGAGGCAATTTGCGTCCGACGACTCGTGTGCAGAAAAGACCGCAGGCCGAAAGTGTGAAGTAAATGCTGACCCCTTCTATGCCTCTTTCGATGCCCATAAGCGGCAGGAATGTGGCAACGGAGGAATTGGCAAGCGACATGAACATTACTGTGAAAGCGGCAGGAAGAGCACGTTTTTCGAAGAATCCACCTTCCTTTTTCCCCGCGTTTGCATTGGCTTCAGCCTTTGCCTTGAGCATTTCCTTTTCATTATATTTTACGGAAAGACCACAGAAAAGACACATGAGCCATGAAAGTGTAACCGCGATGAGCACCCAGTTGAAGCCGAAGTCATAGAGGAAAAGCGCAAGACCCGGAGCGACCGACTGAGAGAAAATACTTGCTGTGCCGTAAAGTGCGATACCTTCGGAGAAGCGTTCCTTTGGAATGATGTCGGCCACGATTGTGCCGTTGGAGGTTGTTACAGCGGCAAAGCCTGCGCCGAAGATGATTCGTGCAACGAAGAGAAGCGGAATCTGCTTTGCGATGAAAAATACCGCTGTGGCGCTGAGGCACAGAGTTATGCCGAGGTAGTAGATTTTCTTGCGGCCGACTGTGTCATTGAGTCTGCCCCAGGTTGGGCGGAATGCGAATGCCGCAATCGTATGTGCACTGGCAAGCATACCCGAAATTGCCTTTGTACCGCCAAGAGCGATGCACTGCTGTGGTGAAGTGGACGTAATCATAAAGCTGCAGGTGTAAGCAAAGGCGGCTACCGCTATCATAAGCAGGTAGTTTTTGCTGAACAGCTTCTCTTGCTTGGTTTCCATAATTAACTCCTTGAAGATTTATTATGAGGTTATTATAGTCCTTTTCATGAAATAAATCAAGGGCATAAGCTGTATTTTTATACATTTTATGCCCTTTTTATTCTATTGTATGTCGCAGAGCGATACGAGAATCGACATGAGGCTCTGCACCGAAAGACAGTCCTCCGTATAGGACTTATCCAGGAGGATTGAGACGTTTTCGTCCGAGTATTCGATTTCCTTGGAATACATAACCGCCTTGTCGATAATTCGTTCCTGATCATAGATTCGCATGAGCAGACCGTTTGTCAGAAAGCTCATGATGACAAACTTGATTCTCGAGAGGAAATCTTCGTCGTGGTATGCTCCCGGAAGATGACGGAAGAGGAAATAAATTGCCATATTTTCCCATATCTGCGGATTGAATTCCTCTGCTGCAGCCCTCAGCACCACGTCATAATAGTCGAGCATCAAAAGCAGATGCTTGTGCCATCTTTCATCGAGAGATTCCAGTGAGCGGAAGATTTTAACGATTTCCTTGTGTGCCTGCTCACTATTTTCCGAAGCAAAACGCATATAGCCTTCGTACTTTTCCTCTACAAAGTCCTTGTTGCTGTAAAGTGTGAGAATATGGTCGATGACGTCGAAGTCTCCGCCCTCAACAGCATTCTGAATAGACGAGCCGAAGGCTAGAAGAGTCATCAGTCGGTATGGAAAAGCGGCGTCTCTGTTCTGGAGAATCGACTTTGCCACGTTGAGCGCAGAAAGCACAATTCCGCACATATCATCAGGCTCTTCTTCTCCATCTTCGTCAGTAATAATCGTTTCTGTAAAGCTTATAGGCTTGTCATACTCAAGAAGCATTTCAGCGGCCTTTTCGCAGCCGATGCCATAGCCTTCAAAGGTGATTCCCGGAAGCCATTCATAGAAACGAGGATGCTTGTCGCAGATTTCGCAGAGCATTCCTTCGCCAGAATCAAGGATGATGTCGCACAGTCCGTCTTTATTCAAAAACGGGCATCTGTCATGCTCACCGAGGATGAAATGAGGAGTTTCATCGTAGCAGATATCTTTTTCAAAGCGCTCCTTCAGCGCACCCTTGTAGCTTTTGTATTTTTCGAGAGTGGCTTCGTCGATATCGATTTCCCAGCCGATGCAGCAGTTATCCTTGCAGTCTCCTGCCTTGCATACGAAGCCCTCGAAGCAGGAAAGTCCTATCTTTTTCATATACTACACTCCCCTTTTCTTTTTTACACAAATTACCAGCTGAAGTATGGATGCAATTATCCATAAACTTCCAATAAATATACCGCAGTGCATAAAGAACTGCCATGGCAGAATGTTGATGATAGGGTCGACGGCAGGATCGAAAATCCACATATCGTTATTGAAGAAAAGCTTGTGGAAGACGATGAACGCCGCATTGAAATCGATGGCAATGACTATCATGAGGATGATTGGAATAATGAGGGTAAGTGCGCCTGATATTCCCAGTATTTTCCTGAAATCAGCATCCTTGCGGAGCTTGACGAGCATGAATATCATGAGTATGAATGACACCGCACCTGCGATATAGAGTGCTGTGAAAATATTGCGTGTTTCGTAGAAATGATATGCTCCGTTTTCCGAGAAAGCGAGGGATGGAAGGTCAAATTCACCCTTGTGGAATGGCGAAAGATAGTCCATCATAGCGTTGTAATTTTCCATAATTTCGTTCTCATCCATACCCGTTCTCCAGGCGAGACCGAGCAGACGGACGTCGGCTTTATAGAGTGTGTCGTTTGTGTGAAGCAGGAGTACACCCAAGGCTGTGGCGCTCAGCAAAACCACCACGGCAAGGCAGAGCGCAAGTATTGTTTTTCTCATTTTTTCACCCTACCTTATAAACTCGTATTTCTTTTCCGCTTCTTCCTTTGATGCGAAAATCTCGAAATCTACGGGCACGATATCTGTTATCTGCTGATTTTCAAGCTCGAGAATCTGAGCCATCCACTTGGCATTATCGTCCTTGTTCGCCGTTGGAACAAAGCCTTCAAAGCCGTATTTTACACGGATATCGATGAAATTATGCAGCAAGCCTGCGATGAACTCCTTGAAGGAGTTGGCGAGGATATGGCCCTTGTTGTCCTTCGTAACCATGGCAACCGGATAGTCGCTCTCCGCCATATCGCCTGCACCGTAGAGTGTGCCGATGGCATTGCCGTAGGAGTCAGTTGCGAAGACGGTGAAGCGTGGAACTGTATAAAAATGGAAATCTTCCCTTTTGCAGTCCTTGCAGAATTTCACGTTGAAATCCTGCGCAAGCATATCGTATACAACGTAATCACTCTTATCGTTGACTACTTCAACACCGCTTGGCACAACCTCGATTACCTCGCCGTTTTCCTGACCGATGATGGCAACGGCCGCCGCCTGATTTTCACAGTCGACGAGCTTTTTCGTCACTTCCTGAGGGATATTGATATTGCCCTCGGCATAGAGGACGGCCTTGCCTGCAAGCTTCATTGTGTTTCCCATCATTTTACAGTAGAGCGTACCACCTCTGCGTGAAGCCTGATATGCTGTAAAGTATTCTTCATTTTCCAGTTTATTCCATACAGGAACGATGTGGCAATGGCCTGAGCCACAGACAGGGTCCTCCGGAATCTTGAGCTTAGGACCGTAAGAGCGGCTGACGCAGTCGTATTTTTCGCCCTTGGCTGTGATATGGAGCAAAAGACCATCGAGCTCCATCATTTTAGCCATATCAGGCTGATTATTGCGCACCAATTCCTCGTTTTCAAGGATGCAGACCATATCTCTGCCTAAAAATGCACGAAGCGGACGGACACCGATGACCTCTTCCATAAGGTCTGTCACTTCGATTTCCTTCATTTCGAAGACAGGAAACTCCATTTCAAGAAGGTCGCCCTGCTTTTCGACGAAAAGCTCGCCGTGCTCGGCAGTGATAAAGGTTACCGAAGGGGTATCTTTCTCATAGAAATTGAGGATAACGAAAGCTGTGGCGAGGGTTGCGTGACCGCACAGGTCGACCTCACCGCCCGGAGTAAACCAGCGGATGCGATATTTTTCACCATCCTTAACGGCAAAAGCTGTCTCGGAAAGATTATTTTCAATAGCGATATTGAGCATTGTTTCGGCGCTCAGCCACTTGTCCATGATGCAGACAGCGGCAGGATTGCCTTCGAAAACGTGCTCGGCAAAGGAGTCGACAACGTAATATTTCATTTTTGACCTCCATAGATTTTGATTATTTATATTGTAGCATAATATTATATTGTATGCAAGGAGATGTTTATCCGCAGCAATCCCTCCACCGTCATCCGACGGTTCCCCTCCCTTTACACAAAGGAAGCAAAAGAAAAGGCCCCCTTACGGAAGCCTTTTGGGTTATTCAAGTTTTTCACCGCAACGAGGGCAATAGCCGCCGTTTGTCAGATATCGGAAGCCTTCTCCGCAACGCGGACAACGGTGGAAGATGGCATATTGCAAGGTTGCAACTGCATAAATCACGATTGCCGCCACCGTAAGCCAGCTTTTCTGCGTGAGTGTGGCGTAAATACACAGTATAATCGTGATGAAAAGGCAGACGATGCGGATTCGTCCGCTGAGTTTATAATTCATAAGACACCTCTACAACATTCTGCCGATGATTATTGCGATAACGCCAAGCAGGAGGGCAGGAAGATTTTCGAAAATTGTGCCGCCTTCTTTTGAGTTAAGATGGCGTTTCATCGGCGATGATGCCTCGGCAATTTTCCTGGTATCGTTGAAGGTCAGCGTTGCCTGACTCATTGCGCTTGCTCTGCCAACACCAGGCAAATCTCCCCAAGGAAAAATCACCGAAATGAAGATGAACAGCTCAAACGCACCGCCTACGGCAAGTGCAAATTTCAGCGCGCCATTGCTGTTGCCTTCGAAGATCCGATTGCCAAGCAACCACATAAAACCAACGCCTACGGCAAGGACAATTATGCCTGTGATGAGATTTTTAAGGTATTTATTCATATTTCCGCCTCCTTTCGGGGGTGTAAACAGATATTTCTACTTGTTAAGATGATGGATTATCTTTTCAGCGCATTCGTCGGCTGTTATTTTGTGGGTATCGACCTCGATGTCATAGCCATCCTTCGGGAAAAGATATGTAAACGAGCTTTCGGCCGAGCCGACGCAACGGTCGCCTCTCGCCTTCTCTCTTTCACGCAGGATTTCCACAGGACAGG
>JAFYNW010000293.1 GCA_017547995.1 Clostridia bacterium
GAAATGATGAAGCTGGCATCACAGCTTACCATATTAATCCAATGTTCGAAATCGACGAAAAGTCAATCAGCTATTCCTGCGGTGTCTAGGTGGCTTATGCCCTTGAATATCTCAATAACGGCTTCGATACAGAGGACAAGAAGTGGAAGGGCACTCTTGTCGACCTGCTCAAGGATAACAATATGCCTGCCGACCGCATCAAGGCAGTAGAAGAATATATGGAATAAAACCAAGGGAGGGTACGACTGTGCCCTCCTTTAATTATAAGCCAACCCGTAGGGGAGGGTCTCTGCGCCCTCCCGCAAAATAAAAACTACACCACGTAGGGGAGCTGCTTGCCGCTCCCGCCCGATAAATCAAAACACACCAAAGGAGGACACCATGAATACTCTTACTCTCGCTAAATCAGTTGAAAATTATATGATTGAAATGCGCCGTCATTTCCACGAAAATCCTGAGCTTTCTGCCGTTGAGTTCGAAACTCTCAAGAAAATCGGCGAAGAGCTTACAAAAATGGGCATCGAATATTATAACGTGCCGAATGGCGGCATAATCGGTGTCATCGACAGCGGTAAAGAGGGCAGAAGCGTCCTCCTCCGCGCAGACATCGACGCTCTTCCAATTGAGGAAAATATAGTAAATGGCGGCGGCAAGGAAAGAACCTGCATCAGCAAAAACAATGGCGTGATGCACGCCTGCGGTCACGATGGCCACGCGGCTACACTTCTCGGTGTTGCAAAGCTTCTCAATGAAAACAAGGATGCCTTCGTTGGCAAAATCTACCTCGTCTTTGAGCAGGGCGAAGAAGGCGGTGGTAACTATATTTACATCATCAAGTATATGGAAAACCACGGCATCAAGCCTGACAGCGTTTTTGCAATCCACCTTCAGTCGAGCATGGACACAGGCGAGCTTCAGTTTGTCAAGGGTGATACAATGGCGGCTGCAATGGGCTTCAGCCTTACAATCAAGGGCAGAGGTGGTCACGGCTCCCGTCCTGATATGTCGGTCAGCCCTGTCGACTGCTTCGTTGCAGTCTATAACGGCATCAACACAATCCGTATGCGCAACTGCGACCCATATAATCCTATCACTTTCTCGGTCGGCCATATTCAGTCGGGTACAAAGGGAAATATCATTCCAAACGACCTCACCTTTGAAGGCACAGTCCGTCTGTTCAATTTTGAACAGGGTGTAAGATTCAGAACAGCACTTCTTGAAATGCTTGAAAATACCTGCAAGGCATACGGCTGCAGCTATGAAATCAACCGCCTCGGCTATCCAGGTCTCGGTGTTTACAACGATGCACAGTGCACAGACCTTGCGATAAATGCCGTCAATAAGTACATGGGCGAAGGCATCGCAAAACCGGGCATTCCAATTATGGGCTCGGAATCCTTCCCAACATTCCAGAGAGTAGCGCCTGGTGTATATTGCTTCGCAGGCTGCCGAAGTGAGGAAAAGGGCATCACAGCCGACCATCATAATCCTCAGTTCGATATCGATGAGGCCTCCCTCGTCTATTCCTGCGGCGCATATCTTGCCTATGCATTCGAGTTTCTGAACAACGGCTTCGATACCGACGACAGAAAGATGAAGACAAGCTACGTCGACTTCCTCAAGAGCATCAATGCCCCTGACAGACAAATCAAGAAAATCGAAGAATATAATGAATAAAATAAGACCGTCAACCATTCTGATGGTGGTGCTGTTCGTGATGGCGGTGATAATGGCAAACTCCGCACCCGAATGCAAAATGCCCGGTTGCGATAATGATGCTTACGAAGACAGCCGATATTGCTTTCTCCACGATTTAAGCTACCGCACCTACGGGAATCCCGATTACAATGCAATCTACGCAGAAAATGTAAAAAACAGGGAAAATGCAACGACCGCCACAACGGAAAGTGCAACATCAGCTCCATCAAAAAAGAAGCCGTCTTCCTCATTTTCAGCCGATTCATATAACGAAGGCTATGATGACGTTATGGAAGAAGGCGACTATGACTGGGACAGATACTTTGAGGATGACGATTATGCCAGCGGTGTCGACGATGCCCTGGACGAGCTCGACGAATAAAAAGGAAAAATATGACTAAAATCTTATTCATCTGCCACGGCAATATCTGCCGCAGTCCGATGGCAGAGTTTGTGATGAAAAAGCTTGTGAGCGACAGCGGCATGGCTGACAAGTTTTATATCGAGTCGGCGGCAACAAGCCGTGAGGAAATCGGCAACCCTGTCTATCAGCCTGTGCGAAAACTTCTGGCTTCCCACGGCATCGACACGTCAGGCAAGACGGCGCGCCAGATGACCGAGGCTGATTATGACCGCTTCGATTATATCGTTGCAATGGACAGAAACAACCTGCGCAATATGGAGCGCATCATCGGTAAGGACGATGAAAACAAGGTCAGCCTGCTTCTCCATCACGCAGGAATCGACCGTGACGTTGCTGACCCTTGGTATACACGCGACTTCGAGGCAACCTGGGACGACGTCAATGCAGGCTGTAAAGCCCTGCTGAAGAAAATCCTCTTATAATAGTCTTCTCCTTGAGGAGAAGGGGGACCGCATAGCGGTGGATGAGGTGTAACAGGTCTTTACTTTGTATGCCATTCTGAGTGTAACGAAGAATCTCATTC
>JAFYNW010000294.1 GCA_017547995.1 Clostridia bacterium
AGTACCAGCCGTAGAGCGGCCCGAAATTCATCACACCTGCACCGGCATAAATGCATTGTGATGCAAAGTTTGTACAGTCACCGCCCGTTTCGTCAAAATTATAGTACATCGGATTGCGCGACAGCGCCCATTTGCGGGCATATCTGACGGCGGCAAGCCTGTTGTATGGAATCGTTGGCATCGTCCCACCTCCTGCTATATGATATGCAGAAATTGAAAAAACGGCAAAAGAAAAAGCACCTGCCTTCGCAGATGCTTTTAAATACTGTATATTACTTGTCTTTGTTTTCTTTAGCAGTATTGATGGATGCGATTAAAATGCGACGAATCGTACCACATTGATTATAAAGACCAACGGCCACTTCTCTGTCCAGAATATCAGACTTTACAAACAACTCCAGCCAATATTCTGTTTCATAACATTCTTTCAATGCAATCTGGAGTTTTGCGATGAAATCAGATTTACCGTGTGCATAATTTGCTTCGTGCACGTTAGCACCGATCGAGGTGGCAGCACGTTCCAGCTGATTCACAAGAGAATAATGTCCCTTGATGCTTTCACAGAGTTTTATAATTTTAACAGCAAAGTCAGTTGAAAGCGCCCTGAGTTTTGATTCAGCCATATAAGCACCGCCTCTCTCCTTTTTCGAATGATGATTTAAGTGAAATATCCTTCGGATGTGAAATAATGACATACAGTCATTGTAAAATTTGATGCTACCGCCTCAAGTGAAATGAAATAAATCCACCTACGCCCGCAGGTATTTCACACACCACAGGTGTATTTCACGCACATAGTGCATTTTACAAATCCCATAAGGGATTTATTTCGTTGAAAATAACCCACACTTGCCATAGACAAATGTGGGTTATTTTCTGGTGGAGACGGTGGGGATCGAACCCATGACCTCTTGACTGCCAGTCAAACGCTCTCCCAGCTGAGCTACGCCCCCGTATTCATTTAACAAATAAATTATAGCACATATTTTTTGCCGATGTCAATAGAAATTTGGCGAAAAAGAACCACCGACGAAATCATCGGTGGTTGCAATAATTATTCTTCTTTTGGGAGGATTTCGACGCTTTCTGCGATGAGAAGCGGACCTTCCTCTTCATATTCAGTCGTGAAATCGAATTCGATTCGTGCCTTGAGCTTGATATAGCAGCCTTCCTCAAGCTGAGGAGTCTTATCATAATGACAGACGTATCCGAAGAACTGCATATCGTCTTCACAGCAGGTCATAACCATATTGCCCGCCATAAAATATTCAGGGCGGAAATAGTCAGGCTTGCCTACGAGAGCAGTAAACTCGACAGTCTTGCCGATATATCGTTCCACGTTGTCCAGCATATCGATATACCAGGTTACAAAAGTATCGCTGTGGAGCTCGATATTGTCGCTTTCAAGGCTGTATGGCAATTCGTCTTCGAGAGTGATATCGAGTACGCCTTCCTCGTCATTCATATACATAATTTCAGCCTGAAGTGCGCAAGGACGGATGTTATCGCGGAAATATTTGAAGTCATCGTCCACCTTGCAGCGCTTGACAAGCACCATCGAGGACGAGCGGAGCATATCGGCAAAGATGCTCTTCATATTGTTGAAATAATTGTCGAAAGTAGGCGCGTCGATGACGGTAATCTGGTCGACGAGCACCCAGCCATCCGGCATAGCAGTATCGTAAAGCTTGTCCATACCCCAGATGCTGTTATACTCGATGAGTACGTAAGTCGGGTCATAGAGAGCGGCAACCTCGAAGAAAAGGTCTTCGTGAAGGTCGTCTTCGTCCTCGACTGTATGGATTGTGACGTTCTTTGGCAGACCGTCGTATTCTTCGATGCCCTCCTCGCAGGAAATGAGGACGATGCGCTCCTTTTTCAGCTTAGGGTCACCGATGATTGCTTCTTTGATGAAGCTTGTCTTGCCTGCTTCAAGAAAGCCGTTGATTATAAAAACAGGAATTTCTCTTTCTGCGTTCATATTTTCAGCCTTTCATTACTTATTAAGAAGCTGGGAAAGTTTATCTTCCATAAGCTCTGCACCGATTACGCAGATTTTGCCTGTGTAGCAAGGTGCGCCACCGCGGATTTCGTGTTCTTCCGGCACGTAGTCGAAATAAATCCAGCCGTCTGTGCCGTTTACCATACCCTTTGCGCGAAGAATATGACCATATTCACCGCTGTCGAGGGCTGTGAGGATATTTCTGATATCTTCTTCTGTATAATGCTTTACAGTTTCAAAGCCCCAGGATGTGAATGCTTCGTCAGCATGGTGATGGTCATGACCGCAGGAACAACCTTCGTGGTGCTCGTGATGGTCGTGGCCGCAGGAACATTCGTGGTGTTCATGATGATGGTA
>JAFYNW010000295.1 GCA_017547995.1 Clostridia bacterium
TAGAGGAGGAAATAATAATTATAATCCATTTTACCCAATAGAACGAATTATACAAGTTAATCATTCCTTTACTTCTTATCAGACCATTTTCAGCTGATGCAGCAAATAAATATAATGCAACGAGAAAATATAAGAAAAATAAGGTAATGATTATATTATTTTTCTTTTTCATATTTACCTCCTTTGGTAATAATGAGTTTTTTCTTCATCAACAGGCCTGGTTTATGATTCCATTATACAACATACTGCTATACGTAATCAAGAGGAGTTTGTTGCACACAAATGGGGTAGAAAATGTGTGTGAAACTCCTCTTGACTTTTTGATTCTTTAATGCTTTTTCATAGAAAAATGACATTTTTCTATGCTTTCCAACGGATTTTTTATGAACAATTCGTAAACACCGCCAATTTTCTCCATTACCCCCCCCGATTATTTTTTACAGTTTATTACAGTTTATATACGATAAAAAGGACAGTAAAGAGGGTTTTTGCCACCTAAAAAACACCTCATCCACCGAAAGCGGTCCCCCTTTCCCTCAAGTGGAAGGCTATAAATAGGTGTGTGCAAAAAGTTAGTTATTGAAATATCCCTGTTATTGTATTATAATACGTATATAAGCAAAACAAAGAGAGGTAATTTTATGAAAAAAGGCGCGTTGTATATCGCATTTGCGACGCTCGTTTTCAGCACGATGGAAATCGCGCTCAAGTTTGTTTCGGGGCAGTTTGACCCTATCCAGATGACGTTCTCCCGCTTCCTTGTGGGCGGTCTTGTGCTTCTTCCTGTGGCACTCAGAAAAATCAGGGACAAGGGCGTGAAAATCGACAAGTCCTCCTTCCTGTATTTCGCAATGCTGGGCTTTTTCGGCATTTTCCTTTTCGGCACCTTCTATCAGCTTGCAATCTCCCGTATTCAGTCCTCTGTTGTGGCTGTAACCTTCAGCAGTAACCCTGTTTTCGTAACGCTCCTTGCATATCTTATGCTCCGCGAGCCTATCTCGAAAAATCAGGTTGCAGGCCTTATCTTCGATATCATCGGTATTCTCGTCATTATCAATCCGTTCAACACACAGCTCGACGCGATGGGCATCATTTTCGTCCTTCTCGCAACGTTCTTCTTCTCCCTTTACGCTGTTCTCGGCAAGAGAGAGACAAAGAAGTACGGCGGCCTTGTTGTTACATGCTTCGGCTTCCTCATCGGCGCTGTTGAAATGATGATTGTTTCCGCTCTTGGCAATATTCCTGCTATCGCAGAGTTTTTCACAAGCATCGGACTTGAAAAGTTCGCAAACGTGCCATTCCTCGCAGGCTACACACCTGCAAATCTGCCGATTATGCTCTATGCCTACATCGGCGTGACAGGTCTCGGCTTCTGCGCATACTTCCTCTCCATGGAAAAGACTTCGGCGGCAGAAACATCCCTCGTATTCTTCTTCAAGCCGGCACTTGCGCCAATCCTTGCGCTCCTCATTCTCGGCGAGCCTATTCCTTTCAATATGCTCATCGGTATCCTGCTCATTCTCACAGGCTCGATGGTTTCCATCTATCCTAACTTGAGAAAAGCATTGAAGAAGTAAAAAATTACATAGAAAAAGCCATCCGTCCGGATGGCTTTTATTTTTGTTTACATTACAACTGCGAGAGCAAGAAGTGCCGCGATGATTACACCGAGGACAAGCAGGAATTTCCAGATGTGCTTGAGGAAGCGGTCGTATGGGATTCTGCCCAACGTGAGTGCTCCCATAAGCACGCCGCTTGTCGGTGTGATAAGGTTGACCAGACCGCTTGCCGACTGAAATGCTGTGACTGCGATATCTCTGCCCACGCCTACA
>JAFYNW010000296.1 GCA_017547995.1 Clostridia bacterium
ATGGGGATAGGTAAAAGGCTTTTTGGATTGGCGTGTGAAAAAGCAAGAGAACGTGGTGTTGAGAGATTTTTTATTTCGGCAAACTCGTCGAAAGAAACTGTGGACACCTATTTGAAGCTAGGCTGCTCATACTCCACACGTAAAAACGAAAAAGAGCCGTTTGATATCCAGATGGAGTACAAACTATAAAATAAAGCCTCCCACACAGGGAGGCTTTTTATTTCGCTTCGCTCTCCCAATTGAGCAGGCTCAATTGGGTATGTTGTCAGGGTGTTCAACTTTCTGCGAAATGAATTCGCTGAAAGCGGAATGTACCGTGCTTCATTTATGTAGTTAATGTACCTACGGTACTATTTTATAATTTATTGCTTTAGCCTTCCACTTGAGGGGAAGGGGGACCATCGAAGATGGTGGATGAGGTGTAGCCGCAAGGTGGCGTTTAATAAATTAAATTACAACCCAATCAGACTCTTTATCACAAACACCACAGGAGGTACGATAAGCGCAGGAAGCAGATTTATAGTGTTGATTTTCTTGATTTCGAGAATGGAAAGTCCTGATGAGAAAATCAGAATACCGCCGATAATCGAAATCTCGCACATCAGCTCAGGTGTGACGTATGGCGCGATAATGCCTGCAAGCAGATAAATCGAGCCCTGCCAGCAGAAAAGCACGATAGCGGAAAGGGCAATGCCGAAGCCAAAGGTTGCCGCAAGCACCATGGAAGTCACAAGGTCGAGCGTTGCGTTTGTAAAAAGATAGGTGTGGTTGTTGTTGAGTGCGCTTTCAATAGGGCCTAAAATAGAAAGCGTGCCGATGCAGAAAAGCAGTACAGCCGTCGAAAGCCCCTGAGCAAGGCCTTCCTTGCCAAACTTATTCGTCAGCTTCTGGAATTTGGAATCAATGTCAATCCATTGTCCGATAATACCGCCAATGGCAAGGCTGATAATGAAAAGCACAGGCAAAGTACTGTTTGGCATGTTGTTTGCGACAGAATTGATGCCGAGCACAGTCGCTGCAAGACCCATACAGGTCATCATGGTATTTTTGAACTTGTCAGGCAAGCCGTTTTTGAGACGACTGCCCACAAAACTGCCTACAAGAATAGTACAGCAGTTGGTTATTGTACCTACCATAAAAATAACTCCTTAATTTGCAAAGACAGACGAGATTTCCCCGTCTGTCTTTTTGTTTTAATCAAAGTAATAGTCGTCCTTGCTGAATTTAGGCAGATTGATGTCCTTGTACATGGCGATAAAGCGAATCGCAGTAATAACGCTTGCACCGACAAGCATACCGGCATACTGTGGCATAGAATTGAGGCAGAAATAATAAACGATGCCTCCGATAGCTGAAGCAGTAGCGTAGATATTCTTCTTGAATATCATCGGTGTCTTGTGGACAAAAATATCTCGCAGGAGTCCGCCGCCAACGCCCGTGATAACACCGACCGAAACCATCAGGAATGGATTTTCACTGAATCCCATGTTTATGGCAATATTCATACCCGATACTGTGAAAAGGGCAAGGCCGAGAGCGTCGAGCACCTTCATGGAAATCATAAGCTTGCTCATTATTTCAGGAGTGAGAAAATGTGCAAACTGATTGAAGGCGAGAATACATACGACAGACATACCAACGGCAATAAGCACGAATGTAGGGTCTAAAAATGCCGCAGGAGGAGTGTTGCCTAAAATTATATCGCGTGTGATACCACCGCCGACAGCGGTAATCACGCCGAGCACCATAACGCCGAAAAAGTCAAGTCCTCTGTCAATACCGACAAGCGAACCAGAGAGAGCAAAGGCGATGGTGCCTAAGATTTCAACGGTGCGACCGAGTATTGATAAGAAATCCATAACTTACTTGTTGTTGTAGTAGTCGAGAAGTGTCACGAAAGTATCGATACCGTACTTAAGAGCCTTTTCGTCGAAGTCAAACTTGTTGTTGTGGAGAGCAGGTACGAAGCCGAGGCCAAGGAAGCCGAATACGCCAGGCCACTTCTTCTGATAGAAGGAGAAGTCTTCACCTGTCATGTGTGGTGTTTCCTTTTCAACAAAGTCACAGCCGGCCATCTTTACGATTTCCTTGTATTCTTCGTAGAGAGCAGGGTCGTTCATAACTGCAGGATAGCCTTCAGCGCACTTGATTTCTGTCTTGCTGCCGAACTTTGCATCGTTTTCAGCGCAGATTTCTGTAAGGCGCTTGAACATATAGTCGAAAATACCATCGTCAAATGCACGGATAGAACCGAAAGCTTCTGCCTTTTCAGCGAGAATATTTCTTACGTCACCGCCCTGAACGATACCGAAGCGGAGGAGGCTGAGTGCGCCTTCTGGCAATTCTTCAGCACGCATCTTGTATGCATCGCAGATGATGTGAGCGAGAACTTCGTTAGCGTCAACGCCAAGCTCAGCACTTGCAACGTGAGCAGACTTACCTGTTACGTGGAGGCTGAGTTCAGCAGCACGAGCCATGAGAGGACCAGGACGAGTTGTGATTGTGCCGATAGGTGCTTCAGGCCATACGTGGAAGCCGAATACCTTGGAAATGTTCATCTTGTCGAGCTCACCGGATTCGATGATAGGCTTTGCGCCACCCTGGCTTTCTTCAGCAGGCTGGAAAATGAGAACTACGTTGAACTTATACTTTGTGTAGTTTTCAGCGAGATGGTCAGCAAGAGCGAGAAGCATAGCCATGTGGCCGTCGTGACCGCAAGCGTGCATTACGCCATCGTGTGTAGACTTGTATTCGCTGTCCTTAGCTTCCTGAATTGCAAGAGCGTCGATGTCAGCGCGGAAAGCAATTGTTTCTTCCTTGCCGTTGTCGAAGAATGCAAGCCAGCCTGTCTTAGCTACGTTAATGAGCTTACAAGGCATATCCTTGAGAATATTGTGAATGTATTCGGAAGTCTTGAACTCCTGATAGAATGTTTCAGGGATCTTGTGAAGGTCTCTGCGGTACTGTACGTATTTTTCCATAGCAAAAACTCCTTTTATGATTAAATATTTATTGTCTGATGAAAACCATATTTCAACACTTTAATCATAGCACAAAACAAGCAAAAATGCAAAATGTTTTTGTAAAATATATATTTAACAAAGAATAATTTGCCGGACATAAAATGCAGTTAATTAAATATAGATATATAAGAAAAAATAAGGAGGGGAGTATGAGAAAGATAATCAAATACGGCGGCAGTTCGCTTGGGAGCATTGAGCAGATTCTTGCCGTCGGTGAATATATAGCAAGCCTTGAAGGAGAAATCATCGTGGTTGTCAGCGCCATGGGTGATACAACCGATAAACTGCTTGAGATGGCGGATAAAATCGGAGCGCAGAACAAAAGAGAAACCGATGCACTTTTATCCACAGGGGAAATTTGCTCCGCCGCCCTTGTCACCATGGCGGTGGAAAAAGCTGGAAAGAAATCGGTGTCGCTCAGTGGAGTGCAGGCAGGAATTATAACAAACGAAAATCACGGAAACGCAGAGATTATCCGTATAGATAAAACACGCATTGAAGATGAATTAAAGATGGGGAAAACTGTAATTATTGCAGG
>JAFYNW010000297.1 GCA_017547995.1 Clostridia bacterium
CTGTTTCAGCATCGAACACAACCTTGATAAAGCCGCGTTCTTCACGTGTGATGATGCTCTTGCCGTTGCCCGACATAACGTACTTCGCTGTCTTGACTGCAATGCCGTCAGCCTTAGCCTGGTCTGCTGTGATACCGACACAAGCAACTTCAGGAGAAGTATAGAGACAGGATGGCACGAGAGAAAGGTCTGTGTGGTTTTCGTTGCCGCACATCATTTCAACTGCAGCAAGACCTTCTGCGCTCGCCTTGTGAGCAAGCTGAATACCGCCGATAACGTCACCGATAGCGTAAACGTTTGGCACAGTTGTTTCAAACTTATCGTTTACAACGAGGAATCCTCTGTTCATTTCAGGTGTTACACCGTCAAAGAGGTTTTCTGTGCAAGGTCTTCTGCCGATGCAGACGAGTACGCCTTCGCTTTCGACTTCCTTTTCAGCGCCCTTTGTAGCAAACTTTGTCACAAGACCGTTTTCGCCCTTGACAATTTCGCTTACCATAGAAGAGCAGTTGACTTCAATACCGCGCTTTTTGAAAATCATAGCGAGGCTCTGGGAGATTTCTCTGTCGAGAGTTGGCACGAGTCTTTCAAGTGCTTCAACGATAGTCACCTTACAGCCGAGTGCCGCATAGAAGCCTGCAAGCTCGACACCGATTACACCGCCGCCGATGATTGTGAGAGACTTATAGTCGATTGGCTCGCCTTCGAGGATTTCATCACTTGTGACTACACCTTCAAGCTCAAGGCCAGGAATTGGTGGTCTGGATGGCTTGGAGCCTGTTGCAAGGAGAATCTTTTCGCCCTTGATTTCTTCTTCGCCTGCCATAACGATGCCGTCAGCCTTGACAACACCGCGTGCGTTGATGACTTCAACACCGTTAGCCTTGAGAAGGCCTTCAACACCTGTACGGAGTGTTGCACACACGTCAGCCTTGCGTGCATGGATAGCATTCATATCATACTTGAGCTCACCAAAGGAAAGACCGAGCTCGTTTGCTGTGTGTGCTTCGTGGAATACTTCCGCTGTGTGCAGAAGCACCTTTGTTGGGATACAGCCTCTGTTAAGGCAAGTACCGCCGATTTTATTCTGCTCGATGAGAGCAACCTTTTTGCCAAGCTGTGCGCCGCGGATAGCCGCTTCATAGCCGCCCGGACCGCCGCCCACAACAATAAGATCAAAGTTTTTCATATTATCTCCTCCCTCAGCATACCGGCAATGTCAGCCAGAATGCTTTTTCCTTCTTCGTCGGTTGGAATATTACATATATTTTCGCTGAGCGATGCCGCTTCGAAACGGCATCCCTTGATGGCATCAGCCACCTGTGACAGTACGTCCCCACGCATGGCATCGGAATAGCATACGGCATCGTTTACAACACCGCCTGTCACGGCGAGAGAAATCTCCACACCGCCCCAGCCGAAGCGTTTTTTAGCCGTAAGGTCGAAGCTCATATTACTGCCAAGTCTGAAACTGTCGGATGCAAAAAACGCCATCTTTTCAGCTGTTTTTTCATTATCTATAAAGCCATCAGGCAGCATTTCCGACTTCATGCCATAGACCGATTCAAACGCGTTAATCATAGCCGCCTTCAGCGAATCGATGGTGATTTCAGGGACAAGCTGGACGAGATTGACCACTCTTGAGCGTACCGAATCGACGCCCTTGCCCTTGAGCTTATCTGCCGAGACTGTCAGATAGCGTGAAAGGGCATCGCTGTCCACGTCGACCATAATTGTGCCGTGATGGTAGCAGTTGCTGCCGCTTTTATAGTAGGCATGACCGGAAAACTTTCTTCCGTCAGCCGTTGTAAGATCATTTCTGCCTGTTTTTTCCGCCTTTATGCCCAACTCAGACACAGCTTTGAGCACAACGTCGGTTTGTTTTGCAGTATCGTAGTCTGTCTTATGAGTAAGGAAGGTGAAATTGAGGTTGCCCATATCGTGATAGACGGCTCCGCCGCCCGAAAGACGACGCACAGCCTTTCCGCCTTCATACTCAAGAATCTCCGGACGACACTGCGCCCAGAGATTCTGATTCTTGCCTATAACTACTGTTTTACGATTTTGCCACAGATAAAGGATGCACGAGCCCTCCTCCACATTTTCCAGCAGTATATTTTCAACCGCAAGATTGTGGACAGGGTCGGTTTCCGTTTCTATATGCACGTAAAGCTTATTAATCATTTGCAGGCTCGCGATAACGGAGACGAGGATTTCTTGCCGCGCCAACTTCGTCGAGACGGCGAACCTTTCTTGTCATCGGTGTCTGATGGAGATATGCACTTTCGATTTCAGCCTGACGATAAAGCATATTGAGTGTATCTGCCAATTCATCGAGAGTTTCACGGCTTTCTGTTTCTGTTGGTTCGAACATAAGAGCTTCGTGAACGATGAGTGGGAAGTACATTGTTGGAGCGTGGATACCCTTATCGAGCATACCCTTTGCGATATCGAGAGCGGAAACGCCTGTTTCCTTCTTGAGCTTTTCAAGAGTTACAACGAATTCGTGCATGCAGAAGCCTTCATAAGCCATTGGATAGATGTGCTTGATGCGGCTTGCGAGATAGTTTGCATTGAGGACAGCGTTTTCGGATGCCTCGCGGATGCCTTCTGCACCGAGAGTGAGCACGTAGCTGAGTGCCTTTACAACAACGAGGAAGTTGCCGTAGAAACTCTTGAGCTGGCCGATAGACTGTTCGTTGGAGCCTTCACCGAGGAGGGAGTATGGGAGGAATGGCTTGAGGATATCCTTACAGCCAACAGGACCTGCACCAGGACCACCGCCACCGTGAGGTGTGGAGAAGGTTTTATGGAGATTGAGGTGGACAACGTCAAAGCCCATATCGCCAGGACGAGCCTTGCCCATGATAGCATTGAGGTTTGCACCGTCGTAGTATACGAGACCGCCTGCTTCATGGATGATATCTGTGATTTCAAGGATATTCTTATCGAAGAGACCGACTGTATTAGGATTTGTAAGCATAAGACCTGCTGTATCAGGGCCTACTGCCTTTCTGAGTGCTTCAAGGTCTACGCAGCCGTCTTCAAGAGACTTTACGCTGACAACTGTGAAGCCTGCCATTGTAGCAGAAGCAGGGTTTGTACCGTGAGCGGAGTCAGGCACGATAATCTTTGTTCTGCCTGTGTCGCCGTTTGCTGCGTGGTATGCCTTGATGAGAAGCAAGCCACAAAGCTCACCGTGAGCACCTGCTGCAGGCTGGAATGTCATAGCATCCATACCTGTGATTTCACAAAGAAACTTTTCGGAAAGCTCAAGCACTTCTCTGCAGCCTTCTGTTGTTTCCTTCATCTGAAGAGGATGGATACCTGTGAAGCCCGGGAGAGATGCGATTTCCTCGTTGATACGAGGGTTATACTTCATTGTGCAGGAGCCGAGTGGATAGATACCGCTGTTTACGCCGTAAACTCTGCGGGAAAGATGTGTATAATGACGGCTGACTTCGTTTTCTGAAACTTCAGGAAGCGGAAGGTCAGACTTTCTCATAAGTTCATCGGAGATTTCGCATACAGGCACGTCACATTCAGCAAGCTGAGACGTATAACGTCCTTTGACGCTTCTTTCAAATATAAGCTTCATTATGCGCACACCTCCTCAACGATTTTTGCAGCACGTTCGATATCTTCGCGTGTTGCCTTTTCTGTTACGCACCAGAGAATGCCATCATTTACAGGGAGACCTGCAAGGATGCCTTCCTTTGCAAGTGCGTCGACAATTTTATCAGCTTCCACAGGAAGATTTGTGATAAATTCGTGGAAGAAAGGACCTTCATGTCTGAGAGAAACACCAGGAATCTTGCAGAGAAGGTTTGCAAAGTACATAGCCTTGGAATGACACTGCATAGCTGCTTCTCTGAGGCCGTGAGGACCCATTACGCTGCAGTATACAGATGCTGTAAGAGCACAGAGAGCCTGATTGGAGCAGATATTGGAGCTTGCCTTTTCTCTGCGGATGTGCTGTTCTCTTGCCTGAAGTGTGAGAACGAAAGCACGCTGACCTTCTGCGTCTTCTGTCTGACCTACGATACGGCCTGGAAGCTTTCTTGCCATTGCGTCGCTTGTAGCCATAAAACCGAGGTATGGGCCGCCGTAAGAGAGAGGCATACCGAGAGGCTGACCTTCACCTACTGCGATATCAGCACCGCATTCAGCAGGTGTCTTATAGATTGCAAGAGCGATAGGATTGCAGCCTGCGATGAGCTTGAGGCCTGCTTCGTGTGCCATATTGCTGAGGGCTGTAACGTCTTCAATCTGACCGAAGAAGTTAGGGCTCTGCACGTAGAGGCAGCTGGAATCAGCTGTCATAAGCTCGTTGAGTGCGTCTGCATCTGTAACGCCGTTCTTATGTGGAACGACAACCATTTCATAGTTGGATGCCTTGCAGTACGTACGGATTGTTTCGATTACTTCAGGATGAGCGGAAGCGGAAACAAGAGCCTTTGTGCGCTTTCTGTCACGGCACATAGCAACAGCTTCAGCCGCTGCAGTTGCACCATCGTATACAGATGCATTGGAAACATCCATGCCTGTAAGCTGACAGATGATTGTCTGGTATTCGAAAATAGACTGAAGCACACCCTGGCTGATTTCAGCCTGGTATGGTGTATAAGTTGTAAGGAACTCTTCCTTTGCAGGGATATACTTTACGATAGATGGGATGTGGTGGTCATAAGCACCTGCACCGCGGAAAATTACAGGGAAAACTGTATTCTTCGCAGCCATTGCATTCATCTTGCGGCGGAGCTCGATTTC
>JAFYNW010000298.1 GCA_017547995.1 Clostridia bacterium
CCCCTCTGGTCGATAGAGGGTCCGGGAGAACGAAAGTCCCGGGGCATCTTTGCTTCTTTTGGGCAAACATAAAGAAGTCGTCGAAGACGTCCCTCGATTTATCGAGGCTGATATCTTTCCTCTCAATATAAGCTTTGCCCTTATAAGCAAGACCCAAAACACCTCATCCGTCACCTATGGTGACACATTCCCTAATGGGAAGGCATTTTTCAAATTATTGCATTTCTAAAATATTGCAAAGTATCTTCACACTGCCTACGTTATAGTTTGCAAAGGAGAATCTTGCCCTGCCGTTTTTCACAGCAAGTGCAAACGGAAGTCTTTCGTCCCCTTCGCCCATCTCTCTGCGCAAATTACGCCAGTTTTCGTCAAATTCTGTATATTTAATGCTGCAAAGTCCCATATCGAGAGCCTTTTTCAGCGTTTTGTCCTTCTTTTCCTTTTCAGCAAAGAGAAGCACCTCAATGTCCTCAAGACCTTCGGCATTTTCCATCAATTCATTGATGAAATGCTCGGTCGGCTCGCTTCCAAGGTCGACAAAAGCGGCAATCGTCTTGTTTTTGCCCTCAAAAACGCCACTCACGTCGACGTTTTTCAGCTTTTCCGCCGTTTTGTCGCGAATCTCAGTCAGCACGATATCCTCAGCATCGCCCCCCGAAAGATTTGCAAAGGTGATGCATCCCGTCATGGCCCCGTCAATCTGACGTCTACCCTGCACGATGGCATAAAGGCCCTCGCGGACAAGATAGGTGGTGCCTTCGTCAAAGCTGTCGTTAAGGGAGAGAGTTTCCATTCTGCCCTCCTCGTCGATGCGGGAAATTGTGAAATCCTCGCCGTAGCGGACAGTTTTTCCGCTCTTGTTGCGGACAACAAAGCGGCAGTTACGCTCGTCCATCGCAAAGACAGGCACGAAGCCGAAGCCGTCAAAATATTCCACAGCACCGTCCTGCGGATTAAGCCTTGCAGCAAAACCGAGGGCGCGGAGGGTCTGCACGATGTGGACAGGGATATTCTCGCTTGTCGTGATGCCCGTTTCAAGCAGGGCGGCAAGGCTGCCCGTCATGCCGGGATATGCAAGGCTGTCCATCTTCCGCGTAGTGCCGATGATGAAGGAAGCCACGTCATTCGGCGTCTTAGGACGCATTTCATCAGGCCAGAAAGCCTGCACAAGCTGTCTGTGCGGAGTAAGTGGCTCGTTTTTAACCCTCATTTTAAGGAGATATTCCTTGAAAATCTTTTCAGGAATATTCGGCTTGTTTTCAAATGCACAGGCGATATCGAGCAGAGTCTTGAACTTTATATCTGTAAAATCCTTGTCGGAAAGGGTATCGAGCACAGATTCAATCTGCTCGCGGGAAAGCTTGCCGTAATGGATAAACTTGTCGATTTCAGGGTAATTCCTGCCCGATTTACGGAGGTATTCACTTTCGTCCCAGCCCGATTTATGAGCAAGACGGCGCTTTTCATCGAGGAGGGAAACCATTCTTTTATGGCTTTCGTCCTGCTCGAAGCTTTCGAAAACGATGCCCTTCGGCACAGCCAAATCAAACTCGAGATAGCGCTGACTCTCGCCTGGACTGAGGGTGATTTCAGTCTCATCAGCCTTTACGACCTGCGCTGTAATACCATCCTCTGTGTAAACGAAATATATAAGGTCGGCAAGGCCCGTTGTGAAGGTTACTTCGCCCTTCATATCGGTGAGCTTTTCACGGAGAAGGCTCATTTTGCCGTAATTTATCGTATAAACGCCCACTTTTGTACGTGGATAATCGGGCACGGACACGCGCACCTGCTTTGTGTCGGCGTAGGTTGCCGTTGAATCGTCGGTTGTGAAAATGCGGTTTTCGTCAGCAGTAGTGCCGCTGCCCATCTTGCCGAAGGTGCGGTATCGCACAACGCCCGCCTTGCTTGCGGCATGGTTAAACCAGCCGATATTCAGCTCGCTTTCAGGCTCGCAGGCGCCCATAAACTGCCATGTTTTGCCTGTAAAGACCTCGACCCACGCGTGATTATCGTCACAATGGAGCCAGTAAGGCGAATAGACCTGTCTTGCAGGAATGCCGACGGCACGGAGAGCGGAAACGGCAAGCACGCTTTCCTCGCCGCATCTGCCGTGGCCGATATTGACTGTGGCAAGGGCATTTTTCGTGCGGTCGTCGGAGGACTGATAGGTCGCCTTGGAAAGACACCAGTAGTTGACCTCCTTTGCCGCAACGGCAAGGGATTTATCGCACACCATAGGGTATAATTCTTCGAAGAAAATATCACTGCAGACGGCAAAATCCTCATCATTCACTCTGTAAGGCAGAACGAAATCGAAGAAAATATCGTCAGGGATGCTTTTGCAGTATTCAATGCTCTCTTTCGCGCGGAGAATGGTACGCACGTGGAGAAGGAGAGCCTCAATATCAATGGAAACCGCATCCGTGATGACAAGCTGAGTGACCGCCTTCATAAAGAGCAGGGCAAGGTCACCCGTAACAGAATCACGGGCGGATATATATTCACGCTTACGGCGGGGAATCAGGGCAATATAGTCCTCAAAAGCCGTAGTAATTTCATCTTTGTATGCTTCAAACATTAAAAATAAACCTACTTTACCAGTTTAATTTATATTATTATACATATTATATTATATAATATGCCGTTTATATTGTCAATCGAATTGTTTTGTGATAGAATAGGTGACGTAAACCTATGGTTTGATGAATTTCACGTCATACGTCATTCTGAGTGAAACGAAGAATCTCCCGCGGTTTGCAGGAGTTGAGAATTGCGGAATGTCGCAAGCGCCATCCCCTACGGATTTGTAGGGTACGGCATTTATGACGTACCACCCTGTTTAACGTATCACAGACACCTCAACGTTTGCCAACGGCAAATATATCGTATGCGTAAGCATATATCACTTGCACGCAGTGCAACAATAAAAGGAGCGCGCTTATGAAAATTGAACTTTGTTGTGGCTCGTTTTCCGATGCCATGACGGCTTACAGAAACGGGGCAGACCGTGTTGAGCTTTGCTCCTGCATATATTTCGGCGGTCTGACGCCATCCCTTTCCTCATTCACTCTGCTCAAGGAGAAAACAGGCATCGAAACTGCCGTTATGATTCGCCCACGCGAAGGCGGTTTCTGCTATACCGAAGAGGAGTTTGAGGTCATGCTCCGTGATGGTGATGAGTTTATAAAGCACGGTGCCGACGCTCTCGTTTTCGGCTTTCTCACGGAGGACGGCTACATCGACGAGGACAAAACGGCCCGTTTTATGGCGATGATTGACTCCCGCTGCCAGTCGGTTTTCCACAAGGCATTTGACGTCTGCAAGGACGGTCTTATCGAGGGTGCAGAAAAGCTTAAACGACTGGGCATCACACGAATTCTCACGGCAGGCAAGGAGAAAACCGCCCTTGACGGCATCGAAAATCTCCGTCAGCTTATGGAATTGGACGGCATCGACATTCTGCCTTGCGGCTCGGTGCGTGTACATAATCTCAAGGAAATCGCAGACAAAACGGGGGCAAAATGGGTGCACACCTCGGCATTCGAGCCTTGTTTTGATATTTCCGCCAACAACGAAAGCATCAGCTTTACCCCGACCAAACCTGCACAGCAAGGCGAATACCCATCGGCAAACGGCGAAATCGTGAAGAATGTTGTGGATATAGCAAGAAAAATATAAATGAATTGATGCAGAGCATCATGAATTGTGTTTCACACATGAATTGACTTCGTCGTGAATTGTCCCTTCGGAACATTGATGTGTGACAAGTCACATTCAATAAGCAGTACGGCATTTATGACGTACCCTACAGAAAATCCAATGTAGGGGACGGTGCTGAGGGCGTCCCGTCCTGATAAATGCGTCGCAGACACCTCAATGTTTGTAAACAAACAATTCATGCACAGCCTGTGCAATTCATGAAGCATCGCTTCAATTCATGGCGCACGCCAATTCATTATAAATCATAATTCCTCAGAAAGGAAATATTCAAATATGCAAATTCTTACTTTTGATATCGGCGGCACTCTTATCAAGTCCGCTATGTACGACGAAAATCTCGGCCTCCTCGACTGCTACGAGCACGAATACCCACGCGCAGGCGTTGAGGGTGTCCTCGCTATTCTCCGTCAGGAAATCCGCAAGAATGAAAAGGATTTCGACGCTATCGGCATTTCCACAGCAGGTCTTGTCGACGCAGAAAAGGGCGAAATCATCTTCTGCTCGGACGCTATCCCAGGCTACACAGGCACACTTCTCAAGGCTATTCTCGAAAGCGAAACACGTCACCCTGTTTTCATCATGAATGACGTCAACGCGGCGGCACTCGGCGAAGGTGCATTCGGCTCGGGCAAGGATTTCAAGAATTACGTCTGCCTCACTTACGGCACAAGCATCGGCGGTGCTATCGTCATCGACGATAAGATTTACGGCGGCAAGAGTGGCTACGCAGGCGAAATCGGCCATATCGTAACACATCTCGGCGGCAAGCACTGTGTCTGCGGCCGCAAGGGCTGTTACACAGAATATGCAAGCGTGACTGCCCTTCTCAACAAGTGCCGTGCCATCGATTACCGCATCCGCGACGGCTTCGACATCTTTGCAAACTTCGAAAACCCACACATCAAGGCGGAAATCGATATGTGGATTGACGAGGTTGTCCACGGTCTTACAACTGTATGCCACATTTTCGACCCTGAAGCTATCATTCTCGGCGGCGGCATCATGAAGGAAAAATATCTGACAGACGAAATCTCCCGCAAGCTCAGGAAGGACGTTATGCCGGGCTATGAAAACGTGGCTGTGCTTCCTGCCGCCCTCGGCAACAAGGCAGGTCTTATGGGCGCGGCTGAAAACGTGCTGAGACATCTTAAAAATGATTAAAATACCATCACTTTGCGATATCCACACCCACGGATGCATGGGTTTCGACTTTGCTACGGCAACGAAAGAGCAGATGGAGGCTATGGCGGAATATTATGCGGCAAACGGCATAATGGCTGTGCTGCCTACGCTCACCGCAATGAGTGAAGTCGACTATATCCGTCAGTTTGAAATCCTTGTGCCTCTTATCGAGGATGAAAACTGCGTTTTCAAGGGCATTCATCTTGAAGGGCCATTCCTCGCGCCTGCAAAGAAGGGGGCAATCAACGGCGATTTACTTATGGATATCGATATTCCTCTTATGCACAGGCTGTGGACTGCTTCACGCGGCACGATTAAAATCGTAACTGCCGCACCTGACCTGACAAATTTCGACAAATTATGCGATTTTGCCCGTGGGAAGTTTATTCTTTCGGCAGGGCATACCGCCTGCGATACGCAGACGGCGCACAAGGCTTTCGACATGGGTGTCAGCCACGCGACCCATTTTTTCAACGCTATGAATCCACTCCATCATCGCGAGCCTGGTCTTATCGGTGTGGCACTTGCTGAAAACTGCACCAAAGAGCTGATTTGCGACGGTGTGCATATTGATAAGACGCTCGTCAGGGTGCTTTTCAAGGGTTTTGGCGATGAAATGGTGATGATTTCCGATTCCATGTCGGCAACGGGCCTCTCCGACGGGGAATACGTGCTTTCGGGTCAGCCTGTTTTTGTAAAAAACGGCAGGGCGACTCTTGTGGACGGCACTATTGCAG
>JAFYNW010000032.1 GCA_017547995.1 Clostridia bacterium
TGGATAAGTGAAGATTTCGCTCGCGTAGGGTGCATTCACGAATACACCGCAGTTTGCAGAAAATGAGAATTGTGGAGTGATAAATCACATTGATTAGGGGACAATCCCCCAGTCAGCTTTGCTGCCAGCCCTCCGACTCGCTAAGAGCCGACTTCGTCGGTTGCTCGCATGTACGCCGCCTGCGGGCGGTGCCTTTACACAAAGGGGCCTTTGGGATTGGTGTAGGGGAGGTGCTTGCTCCTCCCACTTTATCCAATGCATCGCAGATACCACAACTGCCGTAAGGCAATACAACTTGCTTTGGCAAATATAACTGCACAGCAATATAACTCGCGTCAGCGAATGTAACTCCTGCAAGCCGAGTGAGATTCTTCGCATACACTCAGAATGACATATAAATCGTAGGGTACGGCATTTATGACGTACCACGCAAATTATAAAAAATCACCTGTCGGGATATTCCGACAGGTGACTTAAAGGAATCGTAATTTAATTACTTAGCGAGAGCCATTGTATCGGAAGCGATAACGAGTTCTTCGTTTGTTGGGATTACGAGAACCTTTACACGCTGACCTTCAGCTGTGATATCAACTGTGCCGCGAACTTCGTTCTTAGCGTCGTCGATGTGAATGCCGAGGTATTCGAGACCTTCGCAGATCATCTTACGTGTGGAAGCTGCGTTTTCACCAACACCAGCTGTGAATACGATAGCGTCGAGGCCGCCCATAGCTGCTACGTAGGAACCGATGTACTTCTTAACCTGGTAAGCGAACATCTTGAGAGCGAGGTCAGCTCTGTGGTTGCCTTCAGCTGCTGCTGCTTCGAGATCACGGAAATCGGAGGAGATACCGGAAACACCGAGAACACCGGACTTCTTGTTGAGCATTGTAACAACTTCGGAAGCTGTCATGTTTTCGTTTTCAGCGATGAAGCCAACGATAGCTGGGTCGATAGCGCCGGAACGTGTGCCCATGAGAGGACCTTCGAGTGGTGTGAGACCCATTGTTGTATCTACGCACTTGCCGCCCTTAACAGCTGCCATGGAGGAACCGTTACCGAGGTGGCATGTACAACCTTAAGATCTGTTGCTGCTGCGTCTACGCCGAGAACTTCTGCAACCTTAGCGGATACGTATCTGTGGGATGTACCGTGGAAGCCGTAGCGACGTACAGAGTACTTTTCATAGTATTCGTATGGGATACCGTACATGAATGCTTCTTCAGGCATTGTAGCGTGGAATGCTGTATCGAATACTGCAACCTGTGGAACGCCTGGCATTGCCTTCTGGCAAGCTTCGATACCCATGAGGTTAGCTGGGTTGTGGAGAGGGCCGAGTGGGATGCACTTCTTGATAGCTGCGATAACTGGTTCTGTGATGAGAACAGATTCAGAGAATTCGTCGCCGCCGTGGAGAACACGGTGACCTACTGCATCGATTTCGGAGAGGCTCTTAACTACGCCGTTTTCAGCGTCTGTGAGGAGACCGATAACGAGTTCGATAGCTTCGGAGTGGGAAGCCATTGCATGGTCGCCCTTGATCTTGTCGCCCTTGCCCTGGTGTGTGTACTTACCGTCGATACCGATTCTTTCGCAAAGACCCTTTGCTACTACTTCTTCTGTCTTCATATCGAAGAGCTGATACTTGAGGGAAGAAGAACCTGCGTTGATAACTAAGATGTTCATTGGATTTTTCTCCTTAAATTATATTGTCAAATTATCAATTCTTGAGTATAATATAATATACCGACTACTATTTTACACCATAAACCGAATTTTTTCAAGAGGTTTTTTGAAAGTTTAGCAAAACGGAGGAAGTTTTTGTGAATATATGCGGAATAATTTGTGAATACAACCCATTCCACAACGGCCATAAGTACCAGATTGAGCATACGCGCCGTATTTTAGGGGACGATACCCTTATCGTCTGCCTGATGTCGGGCAATTTTGTCCAGAGGGGCGAGCCTGCTCTTTACCATAAAAATATAAGGGCGAAGGCGGCCTGCCTTGAGGGGGCTGACCTTGTGCTTGAGCTTCCTTTGCCATACGCGCTCTCCTCTGCCGAGGGCTTTGCGAGAGGGGCTGTGGATATTCTTTCCAAAATCGGCTGCACCCATCTTTCCTTCGGTGCAGAGGACGATAACGTGGACAGTCTTAAAGAGATTGCTTCCCTTTTACTGGAAAAATCCACCATCGATGCAACCCTTGCGAATATGACAAGCGGTATCTCATACGCGGCGGCACGCGAGCGCGCTGTATTTGCGCAGATTAAGGAAAAGGCCTCCCTTCTCAAGTCGCCTAACAATATTCTTGCCATCGAGTACATCAAGGCGATTATGTCGCTGGACAGCAAGATGGAGCCTGTGCCTGTCAAGCGCGTGGGCGCGGGGCATAATACGGCTGATGTTGTTGAAAACACAGCATCGGCCACCCTCATCCGTCAGCTTGTCCGTGAAGGCAAGGATGCCGATAATCTGATGCCAGCGAAGGCGGCTGAAATCTTTGCCAATGCTCTTGTGCATAAGCTGGACGACAACGTGGTTATGTCCCATCTTATCCGCCTTTCTCCCGAGGATTTAAGGGAGTTTGCCGACGTTTCCGAGGGTCTTGAATACCGCATTTTCGATGCGATTCAGACCTCATTTACCTTTGACGAGGTATGCGAAAAGGCTAAGAGTAAGCGTTATGCCCATGCGAGAATCCGCCGTATTCTCATGAATGCATTTTTAGGCATAAAGAAGGCCGACGTGCCTGATGCTTACCCATACGTAAAGCTGTTGGCCTTTACCGAAAGAGCCCGTACTCTCCTTGCCGACAACCGCGAAAACGAGGCTATCAGGGTCATCAACAAGCCTGCCCACATCCGCGATATGGATGAGAATGCAAACCGACTTTTCGATATGGAAATCCGTGCGTCAAGGCTTTATTATACCTTTGGCGGCGGAGTTTATATCAATGAATTCAAGTCACCGGAGTTTGTTAAATAGGTTACAGGTAAGAGTGTAGAAGTGATGTGTGCCGTTGGCACATTGAATAGGCGGACCGCCGAGGACGTCGGTCCCTACATTATATAATATAAAAAGCCATCCGTGTGGATGGCTTTTGTTTATTACGTTCACAACCCCTCCACCGTCGTCCGACGGTCCCCCTCCCCTTACACGGGGGAGGCAAAAAAGAGGGGAATTATTCATCGTCTTCGGTTGTTTCTTCGATAATTTTGGAGATGACGGCTTTTTCAAGGCGGTGATTCTGGATTTCAAGCACCTTGACGAAAAGCCATTCAGTTTCGATTTCAAACTGAGTGCCGTCCTCAGGAATGAAGCCCTTCTGCTCAAAGACAAGGCCGCCGAGGGTATCGTATTCCTCTGTTGGCAGGTTGCCGTCGATGGCCTCCTCGATTTCCTCAAGAGAGAGATTGCCCATGACGAGCCACTCATTTTCACCCGTCTGCTTTATGCCCTCAGGCTCACCGTCTGTTTCCATATCAAAGTCGCCCACAATCTGCTCGAGCAGGTCGTAAAGCGTCACCGCACCGAGCATACCGCCGTATTCATCGAGGACAACGGCAAAGCGGTGGCGGCGTGTCTTCATCTGCTTGAAAAGCACGTCGGCCTTCATATTTTCAGGCACGAAAAAGGCAGGCTTGACGGCATCCCTTATGATGCGCTCCTGACTGCGATGCTCAGGCTTGATGGCAAAGAAATCCTTGATATCAAGAATACCGACGATATCGTCGACGCTTTCGCCACAAACCGGATAGAGCGAATGACGGGTTTCGAGAATAATCGTTTCCCAGAGTGCAGGCGGGTCTTCCGTCCACAGAATCTCAAGGTCTGTGCGGTGAGTTACGAAATCGCCGATGGCAAGGTCGTCAAATTCAAACAGGTTGTTGATAATTTCCTTTTCGTGAGCTTCAATCGTGCCCTTTTCCTCGCCCACGTCGACCATCATTCGGATTTCCTCTTCACTGACCTCCTCGTCATCCTCGTGCGGGTCGACACCGAAAAGTGTGAGGATGCCGTTTGTCGTTGCATTGAGGATGAATACCACAGGCGAGAAGATTTTCGAGAAGAAGGTTACGATTCCCACGATGGAGAGCGCCATTTCTTCGGCTTTTTTCATTGCCATACGCTTTGGCACAAGCTCGCCGAGTACGATTGTGACAAAGGACAGAATGAGTGTGATAAGCACGACTGCGATGGAATCGAGGGTTGCAGCAGGGATTGCTACGCCCTTTTCGATGGCGAAATAAACGAGTATATCCGAGAAGTTTTCCGCTGCGAAAGCTGAGCCGAGGAAGCCGGCAAGAGTGATGGCGACCTGAATTGTGGACAGAAACTTTGTTGGCTGTTCTGTCAGCTTAATGAGCTTTTTGGCGCGTTTGTCCCCTTCTTCCGCCATTTTTTCAAGCTTTGCGTCGTTTATTGATACGATTGCGATTTCTGCCGAGGCAAAAAACGCGTTGATTGCGATAAGTATGGCCTGCAAGACCAATTGCCAGATTAACATATTTCCTCCGTGATAGATATTGAATGTAGTGTGATGGTTATATGGCTTGGTTACGCCTCATCCACCATCTTCGATGGTCCCCCTTCTCCCACCGGAGAAGGCTTTTATAAATATCAGATTACATTACATTCGTCTTTTTTCGAAACACAAAAAGGCAAACCTCATCGCGTAATGCAAGAGATCTGCCTGAATAAGCTGTATTTTATTTGTCGGGTAAGGGCTTATACATCCCGTACTGTCGTCCATTTTTGTGCCGAGTTCTCCTTGAATTATAATGAGACGATTATACAATATTTTGAATGGGTTGTCAAGTGGCGTTCTGCTTTGCAGACGATGTGGACTCCGTCCCCTACGATATACAATAAAAAGCACCCCGTATGGAGTGCTTTTGATGATTCGATTAGAAAATATATTCGAACTGGAGGCCGCAGGCGTCGACTGTGTCTTTTTCCTGGATGCCTTCTCTTTCGAGCATATCGAACACGCCTGCCTTGCGGAGTGTTCTTTCAAAGTACATTCTGGATTCGTAGTCGCCGAAGTTTGTGGAGCCGACAACCTTTTCAATCCAGGTACCGCGGATGTAGTAGATGCCGTCTTCAACTTCGATCTGGATGTCACGTTCTTCAGGAAGTGCTTCTTCTTCGAATACGAAGTCTGCTTCAAAGTCAGGGATTGGATCGAGCTTCTGGAGTTCGTCCCAAACCTTATAAATGAGAGCCTGTGTACCTGTATTTGTAGCCGCAGACATTTCAAGGCACATAAAGCCCATCTGTTCTGCCGCAACCTTTACTCTTTCGAGATTATCGCTGTCTTCTTCGAGAATATCTGTCTTGTTACATACGATGATCTGTGGGCGCTTTGCCAGCTCAGGGCTGTATCTTTCGAGCTCACGGTTGATAATCATCATATCATCCACAGGGTCTCTGCCTTCGGAGCCGGAAACGTCGACGAGATGAACGAGAAGTCGGCATCTTTCAACGTGACGAAGGAAATAATGGCCGAGGCCAACGCCTTCGGACGCGCCTTCGATAAGACCTGGGATGTCAGCGCAGACGAAAGACTGACCTGCATCAACAAATACAACACCGAGGTTTGGTGTGAGAGTTGTGAAGTGGTAATTTGCAATCTTTGGTCTGGACTTGGAAATCATGGAAAGGAGTGTGGACTTACCTACGTTAGGGAAGCCGATGAGACCTACGTCAGCGATAAGCTTGAGCTCGAGAAGGATTTCTCTTTCGTCGCCTTCGAGACCCGGCTTTGCAAAGCGAGGAGCCTGACGTGTAGGAGTTGCAAAGTGTGCATTACCCCAGCCGCCTCTGCCGCCCTTGGCTGCGATGAAGCGTTCTGTGCTGGACATATCGCACATGAGAGCGCCTGTTGCGCTGTCCTTGATGAGTGTACCGCGTGGTACCTTGATAACGAGGTCCTTACCTGCCTTGCCGAAGGAGTTTTTGCCTCCGCCAGGCATGCCGCTTTCCGCTACGTACTTTCTCTTGAAGCGGAAGTCGAGAAGAGTATTCATGTGGTCATCAACCTCGAAAACAACGTTGCCGCCGAGGCCGCCGTCGCCGCCGTCAGGACCGCCTGCTGCTACGTATTTTTCTCTGTGGAAATGGACGATACCGTCGCCGCCCTTACCAGCCTTGATTCTGATTTTAACTATATCGACAAACATGGATTTTCACCTCCGTTGTTGTGGGTGGATATATCGGATGAAAATTGCACAGGGTGTGCATTTTTTTCGCTTTGCGAAAGTTATATGCTGCACACAGCGCGATATGTGCTGCGCACGCGATATTCGACTTTCCCGAGCGATACGTTGCCCGAGGCAACGTTAATGTATCTGCGATGTGATTGGATAATCAAACGAGCAATGCTCGACCCTACAAATCCTGTGTCATTCTTCGTTTTGCAGGATATCCTTCACA
>JAFYNW010000299.1 GCA_017547995.1 Clostridia bacterium
ATTCCAAAAACATAACCAAATTTTCTCTGTAAAAGACTGTCATTTTCCTCCCTTTTTTGGTCATTTTATAAAATTATCTTCAAATGTTCAAACTTTCACATAAAATAGCCGTAAATTATTTGTTTTTTGTATTGCAATATTTTGATTTATGTCATATAATAAAAGCGTATGGACGCTTCCCATATTGCGTCCTGCGAAATATTAATAATTTTGTGGGTGAGTTATGAATTACAACAAAAAATCAGTAACAGATGTTGACGTAAACGGCAAGAGAGTTCTTATCCGCTGCGAGCTCAACGCTCCTCAGGATGAACACGGCAATGTCACAGACGCAACACGTATTGTAACTGCTGTACCAACTGTTAAGTATCTTGCTGAAAATGGTGCAAAAGTCATCATTATTACTCATCTTGGCCGTCCAAAGGGCAAGGTTGTTCCATCACTTACCGTTGCTCCTATAGCAAAGGAAATGGAAAAATATCTCGGCAGACCTATCAAGTTTGTTCCAGACATCGTTGGCGAACAGGCTAAGAAGGCTGTTTCTGAGCTCAAGGAAGGCGAAGTTATGATGCTCGAAAACATCCGCTTCGATCCTCGTGAAGAAAAGTGCGAACCAGAACTTTCCGAAGCACTTGCTGCATTCGGCGATATCTTCGTAAACGAAGCTTTCGGCACAGCACACAGAGCACACTGCTCCACAGCTGGTGTTGCTAACTATCTTCCAGGCTACGCAGGCTTCCTCATGGAAGCTGAGCTCGATGCTTTCGGCAAGGCTCTCACAGACCCTAAGCGCCCATTCGTTGGTATCTTAGGCGGCTCCAAGGTTTCCGATAAGATTATGGCTATCGAAAATCTTCTTACAGTATGTGACTCCATCATCATCGGCGGCGCTATGGCTTACACATTTGCAAAGGCAAAGTGGGGCGATATCGGCGATTCCAGATATGAAGAAGACAAGATTGAATACGCTCGCGAAGTTCTCGAACGTGCTCAGAAGCTCCACGTCCCATTCTATCTCCCAATCGACCACGTATGCGCAGACAAGTTTGCTGCTGACGCTGATTACATATTCGTTGACGGCGACCATATCCCAGAAGGCCGCATGGCTCTCGATATCGGTCCTAAGACAGTAGGTCTCTACACAGACGTTATCAAGAACGCAAAGACAATCGTCTGGAACGGTCCTATGGGTGTATTCGAATTCGACGCATTCAGCAAGGGTACAACAGCTGTTGCACAGGCTCTTGCAGAAAACGAAGGCCTCACAATCGTTGGCGGCGGTGACTCCACAGCTGCTATCAAGAAGGCTGGCGTTGAAGAACACATCACACACATCTCCACAGGCGGCGGTGCTTCCCTCAAACTCTTGGAAGGAGCAAAGCTTCCAGGTATGTCCTGCCTGCTTGACAAGTAATATCACATGGACAAGAGATACAGAAAGGCAATTATTGCCGGCAACTGGAAAATGAACGGCGACAATGCTTCGCTCAAGACATTTTTCAAGGAAGTCAAACAGAGCAAAGCCCCAAAAAGTGTTACTAAAAATATTCTCTGCGTGCCTGCCACACTTATCACAGCTGCTCAGGGCCTGAGCAAGTCTTCCAAGTTCTCCGTCGGCACACAGAATATGCATTTTGAACAGAGCGGCGCTTATACAGGCGAACTTTCTGCATCCATGATTATGGAAGCAGGTGCTGAATACGTTATCATCGGCCACTCCGAACGCAGAAAGCTTTTCGGTGAAACTGATGAAATCGTGGCAAAGAAGACTACTGCAGCTGTGCTCAGCGGTCTCAAGCCTATCATCTGCGTCGGTGAAACAAACTGCCAGAGAAACTTCGGTGTAACTATCGAAGTCATCCGCAGACAGCTCAAAATCGCTCTTTCAAGCATTGATGCAGCTCAGCTCAAGAAGATTGTCATCGCATACGAGCCAGTATGGGCAATCGGCACAGGCAGAACTGCAACACCTGACCAGGCTCAGGAGGTCTGCAAGGAAATCAGAGCTTGTCTCCGCGAAATGTACGGCGCAAAGAGCGCACGTGCTGTAAGCATTCTCTACGGCGGCTCTCTCAATGCAAACAATGCACGCGAAATCTTTGAACAGTATGACATCGACGGCGCTCTCGTCGGCGGTGCATCTCTCAAGGCGCAGGATTTCCTCAAGATTATCGAAATCGGCTCGGAAATCATCGCAAAATAATATAGTTGCGACGCCCTTCGGGCTACACCTCATCCGTCAGCTTTGCTGACACCTTCCCCTCAAGGGGAAGGCTCCAATAATTCAAGGAGAACAAACACACGTATGAAAAAACCACTTGTATTAGTAATTCTCGATGGCTACGGTGTTGGCGAATGCTGCTCCCGCAATGCCATCTCCAATGCCAATACACCATTTATGGACAAGCTCATGGCAGAGTTTCCTAACTCCTGCCTCAAGTGCTCCGGTCTTGACGTAGGTCTTCCTGACGGTCAGATGGGCAACAGCGAAGTAGGCCACACAAATATGGGTGCAGGCCGCGTCGTTTATCAGGAGCTTTCCAGAATCACAAAGGACATCAAGGACGGCACTTTCTTCGATAACGAAGAATTCAAGGGTGCTATCGAGCACGTCAAGAAGACAGGCGGCAAGCTCCATCTCTGGGGCCTCCTCTCCGACGGCGGTGTCCACTCCCACTTCACACATCTCCTCGCTCTCATCGACCTTTGCAAGAAGAACGGCGTTTCCCCATTTGTGCATTGCTTCACAGACGGCCGCGACGTTTCTCCAACGTCCGCAAAGGGTTTTGTAGGCGAACTTCAGAACTATATGTCTGAAAATAACTGCGGCACAATCGCTACAGTTATGGGCAGATTCTATGCTATGGACAGAGACAAGCGCTGGGAACGTCTTCAGCTTGCTTACGACGCTATCACAAAGACTGTTGGCGACAAGACTGACGATTTCCTCGCTTCCATCGAAAAGAGCTACGAAGAAGGCGTTACAGACGAATTCCTCAAGCCTATGGTTAACCCTGCTTACGAAGGTCTTAACTCCGACGACGCAGTTATCTTCTTCAACTTCCGTCCTGACAGAGCGCGCGAAATCACTTCTGCTTTCACAGAAGACGAATGCGGTCTCGAACGTGAATCTGTTATCAAGCCATACTACGTATGCTTCACTCAGTATGACGAAAGCTTCAAGAACGTACACATTGCGTTCAAGCCAACTCAGCTGACAAACATTTTCGGTGAATACATTTCCAAGTGCGGTCTCACACAGCTCAGAATCGCTGAAACAGAAAAGTACGCTCACGTAACCTTCTTCTTCAACGGCGGTGAAGAAAAGACTTTCGACGGCGAAAAGCGCGTATTGATTCCTTCTCCAAAGGTCAAGACATACGACGAAAAGCCTGAAATGAGTGCTTTTGAAGTTGCTGAAGCTGCTGTAAAGGAAATCAAGGCTGGCGAACACGACGTTATCATCCTCAACTTCGCAAACTGCGATATGGTTGGTCATACAGGCTGCTTCGGTGCAGCTGTAAACGCTGTTGAAGCAGTAGACAAATGCTCCGAAATGGTGTATAATAGTGTGGTTGAGGCTGGCGGCCTCTGCCTCTTCACAGCTGACCACGGCAACGCTGACGTTATGGCTAACGAAGACGGCACACCATTCACAGCACACACAACAAACGTTGTTCCTCTCATCGTCTGCGACAAGGACATCAAGGTCAAGTGCGGCAGACTTTGCGACCTGGCTCCAACAATGCTCGAGCTTCTCGGTCTTACAAAGCCAGAGGAAATGACAGGCGAAAGCTTGCTCGTTAAGTAAATTATAACTCTGTTGCGGGAGGGCACAGAGACCCTCCCCTACGTATTCTCTGTTATGAGATTTTCTGTAGGGGCGGTGGTTCCATCCCCGCCCGCCTGTTAAATCAAGTCAATCAAACATACAAATATACAAGGAGATTTTTAAGCACTATGAAAAGATATGCTGAAATCGTAGACGTACTCGCACGCGAAATCATGGACTCCCGCGGCAACCCAACAGTTGAAGTTGAAGTTTATGTAAACGACGGTACAGACAATTACGTTGGCCGCGCTGCTGTTCCATCCGGCGCTTCCACAGGTGTTCACGAAGCTTGCGAACTTCGTGACGGCGACAAGTCCCGCTACATGGGCAAGGGCGTTCTCAAGGCAGTTGAATCTGTAAACACAGAAATCGCTGAAGCTGTTATCGGCCTTAACGCTCTCGACCAGATCGAAATCGACAACGCAATGATCGCTCTCGACGGCACAGAAAACAAGTCCCGTCTCGGCGCTAACGCTATCCTCGGCGTTTCCCTCGCAACAGCACGTGCTGCTGCAGAATGCCTCGGTATGCCTCTCTACACATACATCGGCGGCTGCAACGCTCACACACTCCCAGTTCCAATGATGAACATCCTCAACGGTGGTGCTCACGCTTCCAACAACGTTGACATCCAGGAATTCATGGTAATGCCTGTTGGCGCTCCTTCCTTCCGTGAAGCTCTCAGATGGTGTGCAGAAGTATTCCACACACTCAAGAAGATTCTCAACGCTCAGGGTCTCGCAACTTCCGTTGGTGACGAAGGCGGCTTCGCTCCAAACCTCAAGAAGGACGAAGATGCTCTCAAGGTTATCGTAGAAGCTATCGAAAAGGCAGGCTTCAAGCCAGGTGAAGACTTCAGAATCGCTATCGACGCAGCTACATCCGAATGGTTCGTAAACGAAGACGGCGGCTACTACCTCCTTCCAAAGGCAAAGAAGAAGATGACACGTGCTCAGATGGTAAGAATGTGGAAGGATTTCGCAAACAAGTATCCTATCATCTCCCTCGAAGACGGTATGGCAGAAGACGACTGGGAAGGCTGGGCACTCCTCACTAAGGAACTCGGCAAGAAGATTCAGCTCGTTGGCGACGACCTCTTTGTAACAAACACAAAGCGTCTCTCCGATGGTATCAACCAGAAGATCGCTAACTCCATCCTCATCAAGGTTAACCAGATCGGTACTCTCACAGAAACACTCAACGCTATCCAGATGGCTAACCGCGCTGGCTACACAGCAGTTATCTCCCACCGTTCCGGCGAAACAGAAGACACAACAATCGCTGATATCGCTGTTGCTCTCAACGCAGGTCAGATCAAGACAGGCGCACCAAGCCGTTCCGACCGTGTTGCTAAGTACAACCAGCTCCTCAGAATTGAAGACGAACTCGAAGGTACAGCTTACTACCCAGGCCTCAACGCTTGGTTCAACCTTAAGTAATTCAGGTTCATTATATACGGGCAGTCTTAAACGGCTGCCCGTATTGAAATTATTTTGCAGTTTGAGAGATATTTTTATGGACATAATAAATATATTTCTGAAATTACAAACCAATCCGGACCTATATTAACCCGAATATGACCAGAAGGAGAGAAATATGAGAATAGGATTCGATACCGATATATATTTGCAGAAACAGGCAAAGCACATTGAAGAGCGCATTGAACAGTTTGGCGGCAAGCTTTATCTCGAGTTTGGCGGCAAGCTTTTTGACGACTTCCACGCTTCCCGCGTGCTTCCGGGTTTTGCTCCTGACGCAAAGATGCAGATGCTCAAGAAGCTTGCTGACAAGGCTGAAGTTGTCATCGTAATCAATGCTGACGATATCGAAGAAGGCAAAGTCAGAGGCGACCTCGGCATCACTTACGACCAGGACACTCTCCGTCTCATCGACGCTTTCAGAGAGCTTGAAGTTTTCGTAGGCTCTGTATGTATCACTTGCTTCCGCGACCAGCCTGCTGCTCTTGCATTCAAGAATAAGCTTATCGGTCTTGGTATTCCTGTATTCCTTCATTACCCTATCAAGGGCTATCCTTCCGACATCGACCACGTTATTTCCGACGAAGGCTACGGCAAGAATGAATATATCGAAACAACACGCCCTCTCGTTGTTGTAACAGCGCCCGGCCCTGGCTCGGGCAAGATGGCAACCTGCCTTTCTCAGCTCTATCACGAGCACAAGCGCGGCACAAACGCAGGTTACGTGAAGTATGAAACATTCCCTGTATGGAATCTTCCGCTCAAGCACCCTGTAAACCTCGCTTACGAAGCGGCGACTGCCAACCTCAACGACGTCAATATGATTGACCCATATCATCTCGAAGCTTACGGCGAAATCGCTGTCAACTATAACCGCGACGTTGAAGTTTTCCCTGTACTTTCGGCTATGTTTGAAAAGCTGATGAATTCCAACCCTTACAAGTCCCCTACTGATATGGGCGTAAATATGGTTGGCGCAGGTATTATCGACGACGAGGCCGTACGTGATGCGGCTAACGCAGAAATCATCCGCCGTTATTATCAGGCTCTCGCAGGTGTAAAGACAGGCATTTACACAAAGGAATGTATCGAAAAAATCGAGCTTCTCATGAAGCAGGCGAAGATTTCTATCGATGACCGCAAGGTTATCAAGAAGGCTCTCGACAAGGCTGAAGAAACAGGCCATCCTGCAGTTGCTATTGAGCTCAACGACGGCACACTTGTCACAGGCAAGACTTCCGCTCTTCTCGGCTCCTGCTCTGCAGCTCTTCTCAATGCTATCAAGGCTCACGCAGGTCTTGAAAAGGAAGTGCTCCTCATCTCCCCTGACGTTATCGAGCCTGTACAGCGCCTCAAGACTAACGTGATGGGCAACAGAAACCCTCGTCTCCACGCGGACGAAACTCTCATCGCTCTCTGCATCAGTGCTGAAAATGACCCTATCGCAAAGCTCGCTTACGAGCAGCTTGAAAAGCTCAAGGGCGCCGAAGCTCATTCGACTGTTATGCTCTCTCAGGTCGACCTTGACGTTTACAGAAAGCTTGGCATCAACCTCACCTGTGAGCCACGCTACCAGGGCAAGAAATTGTATCATAAGAAATAAGATATATGACAAAAGCCACCCAATCGGGTGGCTTTTATTGTTCATCGTAAAAGCAATCGTCCTTCCAGCGAATCACGTTGGTGTCGATATATTCCCATATTTTGCGGTAATCATTCTCTCCACGGATAATATGGTCATGAAAAGAGCGTTGAAATACTTTTTCATCTGTGAATCCATTCTTTTTGCACTCAATTGTTATCATCGATTTGAGTGCTCTGACTACGTCAACAATTGTAGGGGAGCTGCTTGCCGCTCCCGTATTTATCATCAGGATAAGATGTATATGGTTAGGCATTATAACATATTTATCGACAGAAATATGTGGATACCGCATATTCAATGCCTGTAAATTTTTATCCGCGATTTTTCCATAAACCGTAAGTTTATTTTCGGGAGGAGCAAGCGCCTCCCCTACGATTTTACTGAAATACTGCTTCATTCCTGTTGCGCAAATAGTTATAAAATATGCTCTGGGCGTCGAATAATCGTAATCTTTGAGCCTTGTCGGTTTTCGTTCATGTAAATTATTCATAGCTCACCCCAATATCCCGCTGAAAAAGCATCTTACGCCATCATCCACCGAGGTGCTCACATCCTTCACATCGAGGTCATAATAATACTTCCCTGTGGCAATATCAATCGACAATGCATCGAGCGGAAATCCGTCAACCCGCTTCTTATGAGGTGTCGACGTCAGGATAAAGGGCTCGGTTGCAATCGACATATCCATACTTGAATAATGATGCCCTTCATCAAGGATAAAATAGATGGCATTTCTGTATCTACCTGTGATTTTCCCGCCATACCGGTCAGCGAGAGCGGCATAATGCTCAATCATCTCATCATCGGAAAACTCTCTGCCATTCACCCTGCGTATAAAAAGTCCCGGCTGAGCCTCGTCGGGCAGTTCATCAAAATAAAGTCCGCTGTCGCAGGAAAAGACAGGCATTCCAAAAGCCTTATAATATGC